>NZ_JBFBBD010000048.1:0-52172 GCF_040689515.1 Streptomyces sp. NPDC051173 | reverse complement strand
TGTACGCGCTGCCGCTGCTGGCCGGGCTGTCGATGACGCACGCGTTCCTGCCGCCGCACCCGGGCCCCGTGGCCGCGGCCGGGCTGCTGTGGGCGACCAACTGGTGGCCGAACCCCGCGAACCGCAGTTCCTCCTCGCCCGTCCGGTCGAAGGGGAGCGCCCGGAACGAGCGACGGTACTCGGCGTAGAGCGCATCGTAGATCGGGGTCACCGAGGCGGGGTGGCTCTGCGGGGCGGCTTCGCGGGGTGGGCGCATGCCGGGGATGTGATGGGGGTACGGGATCCGGGGGGCAGGCTCGTATGAGTGCACATCCGAGCCAACGAGTCCGTGGCCCGGGGGATGCGGGCCGGGCCGGGAATGGCCCGTGGTGGTGTGACGCATGGGCAGCGGGAGCACGGCGTGACTCATGTGCCCGCGAGCGGCATGGTCGCGGCGACGAGCTGCCCGCGGGCGGCGGCGCGGTCCAGCGCGTCACGGAGCAGGTCCTCGCGCGGCTGCTGGCCGATCGTGCCGACGGGTGCCGCGAAGACCAGCACCTTCTTGGTCTTGTTGACCGCCGAGCGCCACTCCTGGGCGACCTCCATCGCCTGGTGCGCCTGCCACCACGCCGACGGGGTGCCGCCGCCGGTGCCCGGCTGGAGGATGGCGTGCAGCCGGCCGACGGCCAGCAGCACCGACCAGCCCGGGGTGGGCGGCGGCACCTGGTCGATGGCGGCGACCGGGGTGAAACCCTGCTCGATCAGGAGCGGCAGGAAGACGTCGACCGGGCCGGTGGTGCCCGGCCGGGCGATGGGCGCGAGCGGCTCGACGACCAGCGCGGGGTGCAGGTCCCCGTCGATCAGGACCAGCCCGCTGGTCACCCCCAGCTCGGCCTGGACCGGCCCGTCGGTGCCGATGGGCACCACGGGCGGCCCCGCCGGGGCCTGCGCCGCGTCCTCCGCGGTGATGGACCGGACGGCGCCCTGGAGCTGCTCCTCGGAGACCGGGACGACCTGGGAGGGGATGCAGGCGGCGTGCGCGAAGGCGAGCACGGCCGTCTCCTCGCCGACGAAGAGCACCGTGCTGGTGGGCTCCCGCTCGGTGTCGCCTGGGGTGCGGCAGGAGGTGCAGTCATAGCTGCCGGGGGCGTTGTCGCCGCCGAGCAGGCGGTCGGCTTCCTCGTCGCCGATCTCGGCGCGGACGTCGTCACTGACGTCGAGCATGCGAGGCACGGGTGGCTCCTCGAACTGGGTGCGTGTGCGCCGGGCGGTTCCCGGCTCTCGGGAAGACAACGGACGATCCGTGGCAGGGGTCACGCTCGGGGCCGGGGACCCGGCGCGGACCAGCGGCAACGGCCGAAAGTTCCCGGTTCCGCTACCGATTCGCCATCGCTTGCGGAACGAGTTGGTGATCAGGGCCAACCCGGAAGCCTTCCCCACGGTCTAATGTCTCGGTAGGCGGGCTGCACGGAATGTCCGCGGCGAAACGGCTGCATACGGGGACGAATGCACATCTCATTCCTGATTCACAACGCGTACGGCATCGGCGGCACGATCCGCACCACGTACAACCTCGCGGGCACCCTCGCCGAGCACCACGACGTGGAGATCGTCTCCGTCTTCCGCCATCGCGAGGAGCCCGTCTTCGCGCCGAGCCCCAAGGTGCGCCTGCGCCACCTGGTCGATCTCCGCAAGGGCACCCCGGGCTACGAGGGCGACGACCCGGAGTACGAGCGCCCCGCCACCGTCTTCCCCGCCACCGAGGGCCGCTACAAGCAGTACAGCGCGCTCACCGACCGGCGGATCGCCGAGCACCTGCGGAACCTGGACTGCGACGTCGTGGTCGGCACCCGGCCCGGCCTCAACGTGCACATCGCCCAGCAGGCCAGGCACGGCGTCGCCCGCGTCGGCCAGGAGCACCTGACCCTCAGCACGCACTCCCCGCAGCTGAAGCTGACCCTGCGTACGAACTACCCCCGGCTCGACGCCGTCACCACCGTCACCGAGGCCGACGCCGCGACCTACCGCAAGCTGATGCGGCTGCCCGGTGTGCGGGTGGAGGCCGTCCCCAACAGCATCCCCGCCCCCGCCCTCGCCCCCGCCGACTCCACCGGCAAGTGGGTGATCGCCGCCGGCCGACTCGCTCCCGCCAAGCGCTACGACCTGCTGATCCGTGCCTTCGAGAAGGTCGTCGCCGAACGCCCCGACTGGCGGCTGCGGATCTACGGCGCGGGCGCGGAGCGGGCGAAGCTGCGCGCGCAGATCGACAAGCGCGGCCTCTACAACCACGTCTACCTCATGGGCCCCGCCACCCCCCTCGACGCCGAGTGGGTCAAGGGCTCCATCGGCGCCGTCACCTCCAGCCTGGAGTCCTTCGGCATGACCATCGTCGAGGCGATGCGCAGCGGCCTGCCCGTGGTCTCCACCGACTGCCCGCACGGCCCCGGCGAGATCATCGACAACGGTGTCGACGGACTGCTGGTGCCCACCGGCAAGGTCGACGCGATCGCCGGCGGCCTGCTGAAGCTGATCAACGACGACGACCTGCGGCGGCGCATGGGACAGGCGGCCCTGGCGAGTTCCGCCCGCTTCGACCCGGCCGAGGTCGCCGGCCGCTACGAGGCGCTCTTCACCGACCTGACCTCGCGCGGCGGCCTGCGCGGCTCGCTGCACCGCACCCGGGGAGCCCTGCTCAGCAGCGCGTTGCGGACCAAGGACAGGAGCCGCACCGCCCTGCGGAAGGGGCGGGCCGCATGACGCCTCCCACCGATCCCGCCGTGCCCCACGAGCACACCTCACCCGACGAAACCACCGGCCCGTCCGCCGCCCCGCACGCGGCCGGCACACCCGAGGAGCCCACCATCGTGTCTGCCCCTCCCCAGCCCTTCGGCGTGGAGGATCCGAGCGCCGACTGCATCGCGGACTCCGCGGGCGGTCTCACCTTCGACCTCGACGCCCCCGGCCTCGCCGACGCCCCCGGAGACTGGTCCGCTGCCCTGGTGCTGCGCCGCCGCGGCGGCGCGGAGACCGACGGGCCCGACGAGCCCGAGGAGGTCAGGCTGCCGCTCGCGCCCGACGGCGACGGCCGGCTGCGCGCCGTCCTGCCCAGCACCGTCGCCCTCCCCGAGGGCCGCTGGGACGTCTACGCCGCCTGCGCCGACGCCGAGCCCAGGCGCCTGGTGCCCGGCCTCGCCGACCTCCGTTCGCTGGTCGACCGCAGACCCGGCCCCAGCACCTCCCCGCTGGCGGTCCGCATCCCGTACGCGACCAAGCACGGCAACCTCTCCCTGCGCAGCTGGCTGCGCGGGCCGCACGCCGAGGCCGGCGACCTCGTCCTCGACGCGACCGGCCTGACCCTGCACGGCCGTCTCTACCGGGCGGCGGACCCGGCCGCCTGGCTCGCCGGCGCCGTGGTCGAGGCCCGCCTGCGCCGGGACCCCGAGCGGGTCCGCACGGTCCCCGTCGCCCCGGCCAAGGAAGAGGGCGCCGACGACCAGGACTTCACCTGCACGCTCCCCTTCGCGGCCCTGGCCGAGGAGTGGCAGGGCGGGCTGGACGTCTGGGACCTCTGGGTGCGCGGCGCCCAGGGCGCGGAGACCGCCCGCGTCGCCCGGATCCTCGACGACGTCGCCGACAAGAAGCAGATCTTCGTCTACCCGGCGCAGACCGTCGACGCCTCGTACGCGCCCGCGCAAGCCGGCCCGTATTTCACGGCCGACAACGACCTCGCGATCCGGGTCGACGAACGCCCGCCCACCGTGCGCTGATCCACCGGCCCGCGGGCCCGTGCGGAGTGTGGTTCGAGGACAGAGGGGCACTCGCATCTATGGAGGTGCGAAATCATGTTTCCTGTCCTGATCGTCCTGTTGCTGGCCCTGCTGCTCTTCGGAGCCGGCTTCGCCATCAAGATCCTGTGGTGGATCGCGGTCGCGGTCCTGGTGATCTGGCTCCTCGGCTTCCTCTTCCGGTCCACAGGGGCCGGGGGTTCGAGGGGCCGCTGGTACAGGTGGTGAGCGATGCCCCTTGACTACGCGCAGGGGCACGTACGAATGGCGGCCTGCCGCCGGAGGACTGTCAAGTCCTCGGTGGCAGGCCGACGCGGGCTCAGGGCCGGGCCGGTCCGGGCGCCGTGACCGGGGGTTCCGCCTCCCGCACCGCTTCCGGGTGGTGCAGGTCGAAGGCCGGTGACTCCGAGCGGATCCGGGGCAGCGCGGTGAAGTTGTGCCGGGGCGGCGGGCAGGACGTCGCCCACTCCAGGGAACGGCCGTAGCCCCAGGGGTCGTCGACCTCGACCCGCTTGCCGTAGCGCGCGGTCTTCCAGACGTTGTAGAGGAACGGCAGCGTCGACAGGCCCAGCAGGAACGCCCCGATCGAGGACACCGTGTTGAGCGCGGTGAAGCCGTCGGCCGCCAGATAGTCCGCGTACCGCCGGGGCATGCCCTCCACCCCCAGCCAGTGCTGGACGAGGAAGGTGGTGTGGAAGCCCACGAACAGCGTCCAGAAGTGGACCTTCCCCAGCCGGTCGTCGAGCATCTTCCCCGTGAGCTTGGGCCACCAGAAGTAGAAGCCCGCGAACATCGCGAAGACCACCGTCCCGAACACCACGTAGTGGAAGTGCGCCACCACGAAATAGCTGTCCGTGACGTGGAAGTCCAGCGGCGGTGACGCCAGGATCACGCCCGTGAGTCCGCCGAAGAGGAAGCTCACCAGGAAGCCGACCGCCCACAGCATCGGCGCCTCGAAGGACAGCGACCCCTGCCACATGGTGCCGATCCAGTTGAAGAACTTCACCCCGGTCGGCACCGCGATCAGGAAGGACATGAAGGAGAAGAAGGGCAGCAGCACCGCGCCCGTGGCGAACATGTGGTGCGCCCACACCACCACCGACAGCGCCGTGATCGCCATGGTGGCGCCCACCAGCATCACGTAACCGAAGATCGGCTTCCGCGAGAACACCGGGATGATCTCCGAGATGATGCCGAAGAACGGCAGCGCGATGATGTAGACCTCGGGATGCCCGAAGAACCAGAACAGGTGCTGCCACAGCAGCGCCCCGCCGTTCTGCGGCTCGAAGATCTGCGCCCCGAACCGCCGGTCCGCCTCCAGGCAGAGCAGCGCCGCCGCCAGCACGGGGAACGCCAGCAGCACCAGGATCGAGGTGAAGAGGACGTTCCAGGTGAAGACCGGCATCCGGAACATCGTCATCCCGGGCGCGCGCATCCCGATGATGGTGGTCAGGAAGTTCACCGCGCCCAGGATCGTGCCGAAGCCCGACAGCGCCAGGCCCATGATCCACATGTCGGCGCCGGTGCCCGGCGAGCGGACCGCGCTGCTCAGCGGCGCGTAGCCGGTCCAGCCGAAGGCGGCGCCGCCCTCGGGCATCAGCAGGCTGCTCACCACGATCAGCCCGCCGAAGAGATAGAGCCAGTACGCGAACATGTTCAGCCGGGGGAACGCCACGTCCGGCGAGCCGATCTGCAAAGGCATGATCGCGTTGGCGAAGCCCGCGAAGGCCGGCGTCGCGAAGAGCAGCAGCATGATGGTGCCGTGCGCGGTGAACGTCTCGTTGAACTGCTCGTTGGACATGAACTGGAGCCCGGGGCGCGCCAGTTCGGCACGCATCAGCATCGCGAGCAGCCCGGCCGCCAGGAAGAAGCAGAACGACGTGATCAGATAGAGGTGGCCGATCTTCTTGTGATCGGTGGTCGTCAGCCAGTCCACCAGGATCCGGCCGGGCTGCCGCTCCCGGACCGGACCGGCGGCCGCGTGCGCGGTGTCCGTCCCCATCTGCGCTCCCTCGATGTCATCGTCGACGGGCTTTCGGGCTCACGCCATGATGCTCGCCACGCGCCTGTCGCGCGAGGGCGCGTCGTGTGCGCCCGGCGGCCGGTCCCGGGGCGGCAGCGACCCGAGGGGGCCGAGAGTCCGGGTCCGGCCGGGTCGTGCCGGACGCGATCCGCCCCGGCCGGCACCTGGCGCGGTAACCCGGCGGACGAACGTCGGGCCCGTTGCCGGCGCTGAGTGGTCCCGGGCGGGAAAGGGCGACGGAACAATGCATTCCGGATAGTCGGACGGTAGCCCGGAACGGCAGTACGGCCGATGGCCTGTAAATGCGCAGGAAGTATTTACGGGCGGCGGCGCGCGGGGGAATTCCCGGGGCGATCCTGGCAGTTGTCGAGGACATTCCGGGAAGGCCGCGTGTATTTACGGGCGAAGCCTTGTGAAGGCGGGGCAGGAGGGACGGGAAGGCTCGTACGGGTGATACCGGACCCGGTAAACCGGCGGCAGTTCTCTGTGACACAAGTGTGACCGGTGACGGACCCGGAGCGCATGGACCCATGCTCACGGGCGTCGCTACCGCGGCCCGCCCCCGGCGCCTACGGTTGGTCTCATGGCACCTCTACCGAACGTCCCCGCCGACCCGCACGACGACCTCGACGCCTATGTCGGACTGGAGGTCGCGCACGCCTCCGAGCGCGCCCGGGCGCGTGGCTGGGCGACCGTCCGCGCGCTGGCACCCGGCACGTTCGTCACCATGGAATACCAGGCGGGCAGGCTGAACTTCGAGGTCGCGGACGGCTCCGTACGGCGCTGCTGGAAGGGCTGACCCGGACACCACCGCGGCCCCGGAACCCCTCGCCGGGGTTCCGGGGCCGCGGTGGCCGTGCGTGCTGTGTGTCTCTACGGGGCCGGTCAGCTGCCGACGGTGCGGCCGCGGCCCGTGGCCGGGCCGAGCGGCGCGGTGCGCGGCGTGCGGTCCGGGCTGGGCGGGCGACGGCTGCCGCTCGGCGTGACCGGCGTCCGCTCGGAGCGGACCGTGTGCGGCTTGGGCGACAGGTGCGGCCGGCCGTCGGACACGCGCGTGCCCGTACGGCCGCCGACGCCCACCGGCTCGCGGACGGGCCGCTGGTCGTCCGCCGCGGGGCGCGGGCCGCCGATCGCGACGGGCGCGGCCGGCGCGGGCAGGGACACGGTGCGGGAGCGCACCTGGTGCCAGGCGGCGAGCAGCCAGGCCTCGGCGCGCGCCATCGGCGCCTCGAACCATGGGAGGGCCAGCAGCACCAGGAGCCCCGCGCTCCAGCCGAGCGTCACGTCGCTCATCCAGTGGGTGCCGAGATAGACCGTCGTCATGCCGACGCCGAGCGCCAGCATCGCGGCGATCACCGAGGAGATCCGGCGCTTCCGCGGCGTGGTGGCCAGATAGGCGAGGACGCCCCAGGTCACCACGGCGTTCGCGGTGTGGCCCGAAGGAAATATGTCGCCGCCCGCGAACATCTCGTTCGAGCCGATCGACGTGGCGTAGTGCGGACCGAGGCGCCCCATGCCGAGCTTGGCGGCGCCCACCGTGGCGTTGAGCAGCAGCAGCGAGGTGCCCAGCACCAGCAGCGGCCGCAGCGTCTTCTGCTTGTAGGTGCACCAGCCCAGCCAGGCGGCCACCGCGACGGCGGTCGGGCCGCGCTGGCCCAGCACCACGAAGTAGTCGAGGAAGGTGTGGATCTCCGGCCACTGCTTGTACGGGCGGAAGAGCATGACCTGCCAGTCGAACCGCACCGGCCAGGACGTGGTGAGCACGCCGACCACGATCGCCAGATAGACCACGGAGGTCGCCACGAAGATCCCGAGACGGGTCCGGGTCATCCGCGGCCGCACGGGCTCGGTCGGGCGCTCCTCCGGCTGGACGAGCTCATCGTTGGTACGCACCCAATCGACGTTACATTGCGTGACAGGAGGGTTCGGCCGATCGAGGCGCTTTGTGATGACGATGTGATGTGGAATGCGTCTCAAACATGACTTACGGCACGTTTGATTCCGCGGAATAAGAAGCGCTTAAAGAAGCCCGGATCCACCGCAGTTGACGGTGTCCCCGTCGAATTGCTTTTGTGTGCCGCTGTTTATCGCCGATTGGCCGGTGCGTTCCGTGACGTTTCCCGCCGGAGCGGCCCAGGGGCTGTCCGGCGGATCTTGTGGTCGGTGCTGCGGGTGGCGCCGTCTGCGCACCACCGCTGCGCGGCGGTGTCCTCAAGTGCCGGACGGGCTGGATGTGGCTGATGCGAGTGCGCAATTCAGCCCGCTGGGAGCACCTCTGGGGGAGGTGGCTGGGGGAGGCGACGGGCCCGCAGACTGGCAAAGACCCGCTGGACACGGCCCAGGGGCTCGGCCGCCGACGCCTCGGCGGATTCGATCACGGCGGGCCCGAGCCGTGCAGCCAGAACGCGCCGTACACAGCGGACACCAGCACCACAGGAGCAACCGTCAGCACCGCCCGTGTCGTTCGCAGCCGGGCGACCGCCACCGCGAGCGGCAGCAGCAGCGGGAAGGCGGGCATCATCAGCCGGGGCTTCGAACCGAAGTAGCCCTTCGCCGTCAGCGCGAGCAGCAGCACCGTCCCCGCGTAGACGAGGAGCGGCAGCGGCTGGCGCTGCCGCACGCCCTTCGCGTACAGCCACACCACCAGCGCCACACCCACCAGCAGCCCGACGCCCGCCGGCCACGCCGGGCCCGCCAGCCGGCCCGCGACGAAGGAGCCGAAGGCCAGGCCCCCGTCGAAGCCGTTGCCCCAGCCGCCCTGCACGTCCAGATAGCCGGTCACGCTGCCGGTCCGCACGCCGACCCAGGTGAAGTACGCGAGCCAGCCGAGCGGCGCGAGCACCACGCCCAGCATCATCCGGGCGCCGGGGCGTCGCCGGTCGCGCCACAGGGCGCCCGCCGCCGTGATCCACACGGCCGCGACCACGGCCGCGCCCACCGGCCGGGTCAGCCCGGCCAGCGCGGCGAGTGATCCGGCCCACACCCACCGTCCGGTGAGCACGCAGTAGACGCTCCACGCCGCCAGCGCGGTGAACAGCGACTCCGAGTACGCCATCGACTGCACGATGCCGACGGGCAGGGCCGCCCACAGCGCCGCGAGCGCGATGCCCGCGCGCCGTCCGTGACAGCGGTCACCGATCAGGAAGACCGCCCAGGCCGCGCAGAGCGAGGACACCGCGCTGACCACGAGACCCGCGTCGGCCGCGGACAGCGGGAAGACCGCCGACAGCCCACGCTCCAGCCACGGCAGCAACGGGAAGAACGCCAGGTCCGAGTGGACCTTGTCACCGCCCAGATGAAGGGTGTAGCCGTAACCGTCCTCGGCTATCCGGCTGTACCAGAGCGAGTCCCAGCGGGCCGAGAGGAGCTGGTGCGGATCCTTGCCCGCCACCGCGCCCCACACCGTCAGCACCACGACGCCCAGCGCGCGCACCCCCGCGTAGACCAGCAGGGCGGGGGCGGCGTGCCGCAGCACCCCGCGCACCCGCGGAGCGGCCGTCACGGAGCCCGCTCCGGCGTCCGTACCGGCGGGAGAAACGAGATGAGTCACCCGGCCCATTGTCCAGCACGCGCGACACGCCCCCGGCGGGCGACCACCGCGTGACCAGGAGCACGGATCCGTGCCCGGGACTCGCGTACGCTGTCGACTCACTCGCCCTCGATCCCGCCGGTCCACGCCCTTCGGGCCCGCGGACGGCCGCGAGCGCACGACACGGAGGTGAGCATGTCCGGGACGACCACAGCCGACGCCCGACGGGCTGCGGGCGTTCCCCGGCAGCGGATCCGGCGCGGGCAGTGGCTCCAGCCGCGGCCCGGCCGGGAGCGCGGCGCGGGGGCCAATCGCTGGACCGTCCTCGTCGTCCTCTGCGTCAGCCTGCTGCTCGTCGCCGTCGACGCGACCGTGCTGCACGTCGCCGTCCCCGCCGTCACCGAGGACCTGCGCCCCGGCGCGGTCCAGCTGCTGTGGATCGTCGACGTCTACCCCCTCGTCTGTGCCTCGCTCCTGATCCTCTTCGGCACGCTCGGCGACCGCGTCGGCCGCCGCCGGGTGCTGCTGCTCGGCTACGGCCTCTTCGGCGTCGCCTCCGCGCTCGCCGCCTTCGCCGCGAGCCCCGACGTGCTCATCGGGGCCCGCGCGCTGCTCGGCGTCGGCGGCGCGATGATCATGCCGGCGACGCTCTCGATACTCCGGCAGGTCTTCCCCGACCGGCGCGAGCGCGCCCTCGCCGTCGGCATCTGGAGCGCGGTCGCCGCCGTGGGCGCGGCCTTCGGCCCCCTGCTCGGCGGCCTCCTCCTCGAACACTTCTGGTGGGGTTCGGTCTTCCTCATCAACATCCCGCTGATGGCCGTCAGCCTGCCCGTCGGACGCCGGCTGCTGCCCGAGTCCACCGGTGAGCGCGACGGGCCGTGGGACGTGCTCGGCGCGCTGATGGCCGCCTTCGGCCTCTTCGGCATGGTCCTCGCCGTGAAGCGGATCGGCGGCGGCGAGCCGCCGCTGACCCTCGCGACGATCGTGCCCGGCGCCGTCGGGGCGGGGCTGCTGGCCCTCTTCATCCGCAGGCAGCGGCGGCGCGAGCACCCGCTCGTCGACCTCAGGCTGTTCGCCCGGCCCGCCTTCGGCACCTCCGTGGGCTGCATCGTGCTCGCCATGCTCGCGCTCGTCGGGCTGGAGCTCATCGCCGCGCAGTACCTCCAGCTCGTCCTCGGCCTCACGCCCCTGGAGACCGGGCTGCGGCTGCTGCCCCTCACCCTCGCCGCGATGGCCGCCGGCCTCGTGGGCTCCCGCCTGCTGCACCGGCTCGGGCCACGCCTGATGGTCGGCCTCGGCTTCGTCCTGACCGCCGCTGCCGTGCTCTCCCTCACCGCCATGGGCGCGGACGACCGGCCCAAGACCCTCGTCGCCGGTTTCGTCCTCCTCGGCTTCGGCCTGGAGACCACGCTCTTCGGGGCGTACGAGTCGATGCTCAGCGAGGCACCGCCGGAGTCCGCGGGCGGGGCGGCCGCGATCGGCGAGACCTCCTACCAACTCGGCGCGGGCATCGGCATCGCCCTGCTCGGCAGCGTCATGAACGCCACGTACGCGCCCGGCGTCGCCGGAACGCGGGGTGTGCCGTCCGAGGCGACGGCCGCCGCGAGCCACTCCCTGGGCGAGGCGTACGAGGTCGCCGCCGGCCTCCCCGCCCCGGCGGGTTCGGCTCTGCGGGCGGCGGCTCGCGACGCCTTCATCCACGGCCTGCATGTGACGTTGCTGCTGAGCGCGGCTCTGCTTCTGGTGGGGGCGGTGGCTGCGTTGCGGTTGCCTCGGGTGATGGATTGTGGGGGCGACTCCGTCGGGGAGCGGTAGTTGGGGGCGGGTTGTTCGCGCCTGCGGCGGGCTGTTTCCCCACCCCGCCCCTTCCCGAAACTGGGGCTGCGCCCCAGACCCCGCAACACGCTTCGCGCGTTGTCCTCAAACGCCGGACGGGCTGGATGTGCGGCAACCGGCCCGCAGGTCGAAGGTGGCTGAGCCCTGGACGCCCCCGCGGCGAGCGGATTAGCGTCGGGGCGACCCGATGATCACCGGAGGCCGGTCATGTCCGTGAACACATCCGTACGTAAGCCGTTCGACCCGCGCGACCCCCTCGGCATCGACGACCTGCTGTCGCCCGAGGACCTCGCCGTCCGCAGCACCGTGCGCCAGTGGGCCGCCGACCGCGTCCTGCCCCACATCGCCGAGTGGTACGAGCGCGGCGAGCTCCCCGTCATCCGTGAACTCACCCGCGAACTCGGCGCCATAGGCGCCCTCGGCATGCCGCTCACCGGCTACGGCTGCGCGGGCGCGAGTGCCGTGCAGTACGGCCTGGCCTGTCTGGAGCTGGAGGCCGCGGACTCCGGCATCCGCTCGCTCGTGTCCGTCCAGGGCTCCCTCGCGATGTACGCGATCCACCGCTTCGGCTCCGAGGAGCAGCGCCTGCGGTGGCTGCCCGGCATGGCCGCGGGCGAGATCATCGGCTGCTTCGCGCTGACGGAGCCCGACCACGGTTCGGATCCGGCCGGCATGCGGACGTACGCCAAGCGCGACGGCGGCGACTGGGTGCTGACGGGCCGCAAGATGTGGATCACCAACGGTTCGGTGGCGGGCGTCGCCGTCGTCTGGGCGCAGACCGACGCCGGCATCCGTGGGTTTGTCGTACCGACGGACAGCCCCGGCTTCTCCGCGCCGGAAATCACCCATAAGTGGTCACTGCGTGCGTCGGTCACCAGCGAGCTTATTTTCGACGAGGTGCGGCTTCCGGCCGACGCGGTCCTGCCGGAGGCGGAGGGGCTGCGCGGCCCGCTGAGCTGCCTGAGCCATGCCCGCTACGGCATCACCTGGGGTGCCCTGGGCGCGGCCCGTACGAGCTTCGAGGCGGCGCTGGACTACGCGCGGACGAGGGAGCAGTTCGGCCGTCCCATCGGTGGTTTCCAGCTCACCCAGGCCAAGCTCGCCGACATGGCCGTGGAGCTGCACAAGGGCCTGCTGCTCGCCCATCACCTGGGGCTGCGGATGGACGCCGGGACGCTGCGGCCGGAGCAGGTGAGCTTCGGGAAGCTCAACAACGTGCGCGAGGCGATCGAGATCTGCCGCACCGCCCGGACGATCCTCGGCGCGAACGGGATCTCCCTCGAATACCCCGTCATGCGGCATGCGACGAACCTGGAGTCCGTGCTCACGTACGAGGGGACGGTGGAGATGCACCAGCTGGTGCTGGGCAAGGCGCTCACCGGCATCGACGCCTTCCGGTGAGCACCGGGCTGCCCAGCTCTTGGGCTCTGGTCGAGGTGTTCTCGGGGGTGACCCCGGGGCCCCGGCCGGAGCCCCCTTCAGTTCTGGTTGAAGAAGCCCCCGTTCGCCCGGCGGCCCGCCGGTTCGCCGCTCAGGACCTGGTAGTCGGCGGGGGTCAGCAGGAAGACGCGGTTGGCCACGCGCTCGATCGAACCGCGCAGGCCGAACGTCAGCCCGGCCGCGAAGTCCACGACCCGCTTGGCGTCGTTGGGCTCCATGCCGGTGAGGTTCACGATCACCGGGACGCCCTCGCGGAAGAGCTCGCCGATGCCACGGGCGTCCCGGAAGCCGTCCGGGGTGACCGTGGCGATGCGGGTGCCCTGCTCCTGCGCCACCTCGTCCGCCACCCGTACCTTCGGGTTGGTCACCCAGGAGTCGCCGGGCTCGGGCCCCTCGGCGTAGTCGTCGTCGTAATAGCGCTCGTCATCGCTGTCGTCGACGAGGCCGAGCCAGGCACTCGCCTTGCGCACCGATCCCATGGACGCCTCCTCTCACACGCGGTGTGGTCCGACCGCTTCCCTATCGTCGTCCATGTTGTGGATGGTGTGCCAAGTGGATAGCCGCCAAGCGTGGATTTCGTGACGCATCTGGTGCAAAGCGCTTGGCGGTGCGTCAGATCGCCTGAGAGGCCCGTCACAAGCGGCGGACCTGGGCATATGCGGTGTCAGGGGGTGGTCCGCGGGCTGCGGGCCGGTGTGGTTGTCCGGTGATTAGGATGCCCGGGTCCATCCACACCACACACGGGGGCCGGAATTGTTCGGGATCGTCAGACCATGTCGTCATCGGTTGTCGGAGTCGATGCGCACGGAGTGGATGGCTCATCTCTGCGGGCTGTGCCTGGCGCTGCGCGGCGACCACGGACAATTCGCCAGAGCAGCCACAAACTATGACGGACTGGTGATTTCGGTTCTGGTCGAGGCGCAGTCGCCGCGCACCGAGGGCGCGAACGCGTGGCGGCGCACGGCCGGCCCCTGTCCGCTGCGCGGTATGCGGACCGCCTCCGTCGCGCAGGGCGAGGGCGCGCGGCTGGCCGCCTCCGTCTCGCTCGTCCTCGCGTCGGCGAAGATGCGCGACCATGTCGCCGACGGTGACGGGCTCTTGGCGCGGCGTCCGGTCGCCGCGGCCGCCCGCAGGGTCGCCGCGAAGTGGGACCGGGCCGGTGCCCGTACGGGGTCGGACCTCGGTTTCGACACGGCGGTGCTGGTGGACGCGGTCGAACGGCAGGCGGGGGTCGAGGCCCTGGCGGGGCCGGGCACTTCGCTGTTGGCGATAACCGAGCCGACCGAGACGGCGACCGCCGCGGCCTTCGGCTACACGGCGGTGCTGGCCGGCCGCCCGGCCAACCGGGCGCCGCTGGAGGAGGCCGGGCGGCTCTTCGGCCGGCTCGCGCACCTCCTGGACGCCGTGGAGGACCTGGCGGAGGACGCGGCCAACGGCGCGTGGAACCCGGTCGCCGTGACGGGTACCGACCTCGCCGAGGTGCGGCGGCTGTGCGACGACGCGGTGCACGGCGTGCGGCTCGCGCTGCGGGAGGTCGACTTCGCGAGCAAGGGGCAGGGGAGGCTCGCGCACGTGCTGCTGGCGCACGAGTTGGGGCGCGCCGTCGACCGCGCGTTCGGCGCGACGGCCTGCGGGCATCAGCACGGCGACGAGCCGGGCGGTGACGTACAGCACGGCGCGCAGGGGTGGTTCGGCCCGCCGCCGGTCATGCCGCCCGCCGCGCCGCCCGAGCCGCCGAGGCGGCGGCGCGGGCCGGTCCACGGCTGCGCGGTGTGGGCCGGGCTCTTCTGCACCTGCCAGATCTGCTGCACGGACTACACCGACCCCTGGAACGGGAAGAAGCGGGACGCCTGGTGCGACGACTGTGATTGCAGTGGCTGTGACAGTTGTGGTGACTGCTGCAATTGCTGTGACTGTTGCAGCAATTGTGACTGCTGCGACTGTGGGTGCGACTGCTGAGCAGCCTCACCCGGCCATGGGTAGTGTGGTGCGAGGGGAGGGGTGCGGCCTGACTGCCGCGGTGTGAAGGCACGGGGCCCGCCGGAGACGCGGCGGCCCCGCGGGGATCACGCGGTACGGGCGGTGGCCGTACAGGATCCCGCGAAGGGAACAGGGGAGCCCGGACACGAAGCGGACCACACCCGACCGAAGTCGATGTGGTCCCGCGTGACCAGCCGTTGCCCTGAGTGCATGGGCCAAGTGGAACAGCCATCCGTTTCCGCGTCAATGCCGTTGGGACAGCGCGTCCGCATCGTGGACGGTGAAATGGACATGCTTGACAGCAGGCCGGCTCCCCGGCTTAGCCTCGGGGTCCGGTCGCGCTGAGGGGCGCGGCCCGGTGTGAAGGCGTCAACTCCCGTGTTCGATCCCCGCATCCACGGAGCCTTCGCATGTCCGCGCACCCGGATACCCCCACCCCGCCCGTCCCTTCCCTCGTCATCGTCGGCGCGGGTCCCCGCGGCACCGGCCTGGTCGAGCGCATCGCCGCCAACGCCCCCGAACTCCTCGCGGGCGCCCGCCTCGACCTGCACCTCGTCGACCCGTACCCGCCCGGTGGCGGCCGTGTCTGGCGGCGCGACCAGTCGCCGCTGCTGTGGATGAACTCCATGGCCGAGGACGTCACGATGTTCACCGACGAGACCGTGGAACTGCGGGGCCCCGTACGGCCCGGCCCCTCCCTCGCCGAGTGGGCCGCCCTCGTCGCCGAAGGGTCCATCCCGGCCGCAGGGCCCGAAATCGCCAGCGAGGCAGGGGAGTTGGCCGACCGTACCTATCCCAGCAGGCGCCTCCAGAGCGCCTATCTCGACTGGACGCACCGCCGCGCCGTGGCCGCCCTGCCGCCCGGCGTCGTCGTCCACGAGCACCGCCGGCGCGCCTTACGGCTCTCCGGCCCCCGCGACGGACGCCAGTCGATCTGGCTGGAAGGCCGGGCCGACCCGCTGCCCGCCGACCTCGTCGTGCTCGCCCTCGGCCACCTGCCCGCCGCCCCCGGCGCCGAGGAGGCGGCGCTCGCGGGCTTCGCCCGCCGCCACGGACTCACCTATCTGCCACCGGAGTTCACCGCCGACAGCGACCTCGCCGTGCTGCGGCCCGGTGCGGACGTCCTCGTCCGCGGCTTCGGACTCGCCTTCGTCGACCTCATGGTGTTGGTCACCGAGGGCCGTGGCGGTACGTACACCGACGACGGCACCGGCACGCTGACCTACCACCCGTCGGGGCGGGAGCCCGTCCTGCACGTCGGCTCGCGGCGCGGCGTCCCGTACCGCGCGAAGATCGACTACCCCTGGAGCGGCGAACGGCCGCCGCTGCCCCGCTTCCTGGGCCCGGCCGAGGCCGAGGAGCTGCGCCGTCGGCCGGGGCCGCTCGACTTCGGCCGTGACATCCGGCCGCTGGTCGAGAAGGAGCTGGGCTTCGCCCACTACCACCGGCTGTTCACCGCGCACCCGGAGCGCACCCGCGTCGGCTGGCCCGACTTCGAGGCGAAGTACGCCCTGTGCGACCCCGGCAGCGCCGAACTCGACGCGCTCGTGTCCGCCTCGGTCCCCGAGCCCGCCGACCGGCTGGACCTGGCCGCCCTCGACCACCCGCTGGCCGGGCTGCGCCATACCGACGCGGCATCGCTCCAGGCCGGGCTGCGGGCCCACATCGAGGCCGACCTCGCCCGCCGGAGCGACCCCCGCCACAGCCCCGACCTGGCCGTGTTCCTCGGTCTGCTCTCCGCCTACGGACAGCTCCTGGGCCTCGGCGACATCGGCACCTGGTGGCACGGCTTCTTCAGCTACCTCGCCTCCGGGCCGCCCGGCCCCCGGCTGCGGCAGCTCCTCGCCCTCTCCCGGGCCGGATACGTGCGCTTCCTCGGCGCGGACACCGAGATCGCCACCGACCCCGGCCGCGGGACCTTCCGCGCCCACAGCCCGACCGTGCCCGGCGCGGTGACCGAGGCGCGCGCCCTCGTCGAGGCGCGGCTGCCCGCGCCCTCGGTCGCCCGCTCCGGCGACCGGCTGCTGCGCGGCCTGGCCGGCGAGGCCACCGTGACCCCGGCCGGGCTGCTCGCCGTCAGCCCCGACGACGGCCGGATCCTCGACCGTGACGGCCGCCCGCACCCCCGCCGCTTCGCCCTCGGCCCGCACACCGACGCCCGCGCCGGTGCCGCCTTCACCCGGCCGCGCTCCAACGGCCCCGCGTTCCGGCAGAACGACGCCACGGCGCGAGCCGCGCTCGGCGCCGTACGCGAACTGTTCCCGCGTCGGCTCCCGGTCCTGGCGGCAGACCGTCCCCCGGCCCTGCCTCCGTGCTGCTGACCCCAACAGGCCGGAAAACGCTGCAAGTTCGGGATCCATCGCGTACCGACACATCCCTCACACCCCAGGGAACCCCATGTCCTCACCCGTACCCACCCGGCCGCTCCACCTGGCCGTCGCCCTCGACCGGACCGACGCCCGGGACGCCGAGCCCTACGCCCGCACGGCGCGCCTCGCCGAGCACGGCAAGCTCGACTTCGTCACCCTCGGCGACACCCTCGGCCCGCCGCGGCGCGGGGCGAGCCGCCTCGACGCCCTCGCCGTGTTCGCGCGGATCGCGCCCGTCACCGAACGGATCGGGCTGGTGCCGACGGTCACCACCACGCACACCGAGCCCTTCCACGTCTCCTCCGCCGTCTCCACCCTCGACTGGGTCAGCCGGGGCCGGGCCGGCTGGACCGTCGACGTCTCCACCGGCGAGGCCGACGCCCGCCACTTCGGCCGCGGACCCGCCGCGCCCGCCCGCGAACTGTGGCAGGAGGCGGACGAGGTCGCCGACGTCGTCACCAGGCTCTGGGACAGCTGGGAGGACGACGCCGAGATCCGCGACGTCGCCACCGGCCGCTTCGTCGACCGCGACAAGCTCCACCACGTCGACTACCGGGGCACCGCCTTCAGCGTCCGCGGCCCCTCCATCGTGCCCCGGCCCCCGCAGGGCCACCCCGTCGTCGCCGTCGACGCCACCGACCCCCTGCCCCGTGCGACCGCCGCCCGCCGCGCGGACGTCGCGTACGTCCGGGCCGAGGCCACGGCCGACCCGTCCGCCGTCCGCGCCGTCCGCGACGAACTGCGGTGCCGCGCCCGCGAGTCCGGCCGCGACCCCGGGCGGATCGTCGTCCTCGCCTCCCTGCGCGTGGCGCTCCACGCGGCCGCCGACGCCGTGGCCCTCGCCGGCCTCGCCGGGGCCTGGTACGCGGACGGCGTCGTCGACGGCTTCCACTTCCGGCCGGAGGACCCCGACCGGGACCTCCCGCTGCTCGTCGACGGGACCGTGCCCGTACTCCAGCACCGCGGACTGCTGCGCTCCTTCTACCCCGGCGGCACACTCCGCGAGCACCTGTGCCTGCCGCGCCCGGCCAACCGCTACGCCACCGCGAGGAGGACCGCATGACCAGCCGCACCGGACGCAGGCAGATGCATCTCGCCGCCCACTTCCCCGGCGTCAACAGCACCACGGTCTGGACCGATCCCGCCTCGCGGAGCCAGATCGACTTCTCCTCCTTCGTCCACCTCGCGCGCACCGCCGAGCGCGGCCTCTTCGACTTCTTCTTCCTCGCCGAAGGGCTGCGGCTGCGCGAGCACAAGGGACGGATCCACGACCTCGACGTCGTCGGCCGGCCCGAGTCCCTCACCGTGCTCAGCGCCCTGGCCGCCGTCACCGACCGGCTCGGCCTGGCCGCCACCGTCAACGCCACCTTCAACGAGCCCTACGAACTCGCCCGCCGCCTCGCCTCCTTGGACCACCTCAGCGGCGGGCGCGCCGCCTGGAACGTGGTGACCTCCTCCGACGCCTTCACCGGCGAGAACTTCCGGCGCGGCGGCTACCTCGACCGGGCCGACCGCTACACCCGCGCCGCGGAGTTCGTCGCCACCGCCCGCGAACTGTGGGACTCCTGGACGCAGGACGGCGTGCCCCGCCCCTTCGCCCACGAGGGCCGGCACTTCCGCATCTCCGGGGAGTTCGACGTGGCGCGCGGCCCCCAGGGCCACCCGGTGGTGATCCAGGCGGGCGACTCCGCCGAGGGCCGCGAGTTCGCGGCCTCGGCCGCCGACGTCATCTTCACCCGGCACGGCACTTCGGAGGCGGGCCGCGCCTTCTACGCCGACGTCAAGGGCAGGCTCGCCGCGTACGGCCGCGCCCCCGGCGACCTGAAGATCATGCCCGGCGTGACCGTCGTCCTCGGCGACACCGCCGCCGAGGCCCAGGAGAAGGCCGCCGGGATCCGCAAGCAGCAGATCTCGCCGCAGACCGCGCTGCTCACCCTGGAGCAGGTGTGGGGGCGCGACCTCTCCGCCTACGACCCCGACGGCCCGCTCCCCGACATCGACCCCGACCCCGACGGCGAACTCGCCCAGGGCCGGGTCAGGATCGGCGACCCGTTCGCCGTGGCCGCCCGGTGGCGCGCGGTCGCCGAGGCGAAGGGGCTCTCCATCCGGCAGACCGTGATCGAGACCTCCGGCAGGCAGTCCTTCATCGGCACCCCGCAGGCCGTCGCCGCGCAGCTGGACGAGTTCGTCACGACGGACGCCGCCGACGGCTTCATCCTCATCCCGCACCTCACCCCGGGCGGGCTCGACGACTTCGTCGACCGCGTCGTGCCGCTGCTCCAGGAGCGGGGCGCGTTCCGTACGGAGTACGCGGGCCCGACTCTCCGCGACCACCTCGGGCTCCCGCTGCCCGCGCCGCGTTCCCCTGTGAAAGGTTGACCCGCATGAGCACCGAAGCACGACAGCAGTGGAAGGCGTGGCGGGAAGAGCGCGCCGAGGCCGTCTCCGCGCCCTACGGCCCGCTCTCGCTCACCGGCACCTCCTGGCTCGCCGACCATCCCGACGGCCGGATCCCCGGCGTGCCGGGGCGCTGGACCGAGACCCCGGACGGCGGGGGCGTGCTGCTCACCGCCGAGGCCGCGGACGGGCTGCGGGCCGACGGGCACCCGGTCACGGGCGGGATCCGGCTCATCGCCGACAGCGGACCCGCCACGGCCCGGGTCACGCACGGGGCGCGGCGGCTGCTCGTCATGCGCCGCGAGGGGCTGTGGGCGGTCCGCGCCTACGACCCCGGCGCGGCGGCGCGGCGGTCCTTCACCGGCATCGACGCCTTCGACCACGACGAACAGTGGGTGCTGAGCGGGCTGTTCCGCCCGTACGGGCGCGACCGCACGGTCACCGTCGAGAACGCGGACGGACGGGCGCGGGGGCTGGGCCTCGCGGGCGAGCTGGCCTTCACCGTCGGCGGCGACGAACACACGCTGAAGGTCTCCGCCGAGGCGGACGGCTCCCTGTGGGCGGTCTTCGCCGACGGCACGAGCGGCACGGACAGCTACCGCTTCCGCTTCCTCTACACGCCCGCGCCGGCGCCGGACGGCGAGGTGGCGGTCGACTTCAACCGCGCGGTGCTGCCGCCGTGCGCCTTCTCCGACGCGTTCATCTGCCCGTTCCCGCCGCCGGGCAACGTCCTGCCGCTGTCCGTGCGCGCCGGCGAGGCGAGGACCGCCGGCTGACGCGGCGGCCCGGCGGGCCCGGAGCCCGGACGGACCCGGGAAGCGGAGCAACTCCCGGTGCATGAGGGGCAGTTGAGTGGACGACGTCCGAAAGATGCTCTTGCGCGGTGCGTCGTCCTCCCCGAATACTCGCTCGGAAGTGCTTGTCAGGGGCACGCAGAATGTGGAACGGCTGTGTCCCCTTGGCGGCGCCTCACCAGACCCCCCACGGGAGGAAGACAACGTGAGGACCGAGCGCACATCCCCCCACCGCAGCCCCCACCGCACCCCCACCCGCCGGGCCCGGCGCGTCGCCGTCGCCGCGGGACTGCTCGCCGCGTCCGCCCTCGTCGCCACGAACGCCCATGCCCAGGGCGACTCCGCGGCCGTGCGGCACTCCGCCGCCCAGCTGTCCGCCGCGAGCGCGGCCGTGCAGGCGGCGGACGTCGCGGGCACCGCGTGGGTCACCGACGGGAACAGCGGCACCGTCGTCGTCACCGCGGACTCCGGCGTCTCCGACGCGGCGATAGCGAGGATCAGACAGCAGGCCGGCCCGGACGCCGACGCGATACGCGTCGAGCGCACCCCCGGCACCTTCACGAAGTACCTCGCGGGCGGCGACGCCATCTACGCGCCGACGTGGCGCTGCTCCGTGGGCTTCAACGTCCGCAAGGGCAACACCTATTACTTCCTGACCGCGGGCCACTGCACCCAGGGCAAGCCCCCCTACTACACCGACGCCGCGCACGGCACGAGCATCGGCCCGACCACCGGCACCAGCTTCCCGGGCAACGACTACGGCATCGTGCAGTACACCAACGGCTCCGTCGCCCACCCCAGCGCCGTCGACCTCTACAACGGCCGCACGCAGCGCATCACCTCCGCGGGCAACGCCTCCGTCGGCCAGGCCGTGCAGCGCAGCGGCTCCACGACCCATGTGCACGGCGGCAAGGTCACCGGCCTGAACGCGACCGTCAACTACGGCAACGGCCAGATCGTCCGCGGTCTGATCCAGACCAATGTGTGCGCCGAGCCCGGTGACAGCGGCGGCGCCCTCTTCGCGGGCTCCACGGCCCTCGGCCTGACCTCCGGCGGCAGCGGCAACTGCACCACGGGCGGCACGACCTTCTTCCAGCCGGTCGGACCGGCGCTCAAGGCGTACGGCGTCAGCGTCTTCTGATCGCTGAGGCCCCCACGGACCCCTGACCGCGAGCGAGCACGGCCCTTCCCCAAGCCTTGCGGCCAGCAGCGGAAGGAGCCCCCGGCCCGGACCCCGGGCCGGGGGCTCGACCTTGGTCCGGTACGGGCCTACCGTGGAATGTGACACCCGACACGCAGGGCAAGGGGTCGTGCCATGGTCGAGGAACTGGTAGTGGCGGCGGCTGGCGCCGGGTCCGCGTGCGTGGTGTACGCGATGGCGGCGTCCCGTGTGGTGAAGCAGTACGAGCGGGGCGTCGTGCTGAGGCTCGGCCGGCTGCTCCCGGAGATCAGGAAGCCCGGGTACACCATGGTCATCCCCGGCGTCGACCGGCTGCGCAAGGTCAATATGCAGATCGTGACGATGCCGGTGCCCGCCCAGGAGGGCATCACCCGGGACAACGTGACGGTACGCGTCGACGCCGTCGTCTATTTCAAGGTCGTCGACCCCGCCGAGGCCGTGATCCAGGTCGAGGACTACCGCTTCGCCGTCTCCCAGATGGCCCAGACCTCGCTGCGCTCGATCATCGGCAAGAGCGACCTGGACGACCTCCTCTCCAACCGCGAGAAGCTCAACCAGGGCCTGGAGCTGATGCTCGACAGCCCGGCCATCGGCTGGGGCGTGCACATCGACCGCGTCGAGATCAAGGACGTCTCGCTGCCGGAGACGATGAAGCGCTCGATGTCGCGCCAGGCGGAGGCGGAGCGGGAGCGGCGGGCGCGCGTGATCAACGCCGACGCGGAGCTCCTGGCGTCGAAGAAGCTGGCCGAGGCGGCGGCGACGATGTCGGAGCAGCCGTCCGCGCTCCAGCTGAGGCTGCTCCAGACGATCGTGGCGGTGGCCGCCGAGAAGAACTCCACGCTCGTGCTCCCTTTCCCGGTCGAGCTGCTGCGCTTCCTGGAGCGCGCGGGCCATGAGCCGGCGCCGGCGAAGCCGGGCCGCCCGGAGGGCGAAGCGCGGGGCGGGACCGATACCGCGCAGGACGGGCCGGACGCGGCGCAGGGCGGGACGGGCGCGGAGCAGGTCTGAACCTGCCGGGCCGGGTGTGCCGCAAGTCACCCGCCGCGTACGCCACTTGAGACCCGCCCGGTGATTGCGGATCTCCCGGGCGGGGCATCACACAAGCCACGGCCCCCGGACACACCTCCACGGTGTCCGGGGGCCGCGTGTCACGCGGGGCTCTTTCGAGCCGGGTCTCAGAACTCGAAGACCGTGCTCTGGGACGCCCGCTTCATGCACGGGTTGGCGAAGGTGTGCTCGTAGCTGACCCGCTTGCCCTGCCAGACGCCTTCGGCGGTGACGACGATCGGGTTCCACTCCTTGGTGCAGAAGGTGTCGGCCTTGAGCGCGACCGTCTTGTCGAAGTCGCCGTCGACGGCGCGCAGCTGTTCACAGGCGCCCTTGACGTCCGGGTGCGTGCCGGTCGCCTTCGGCATGCAGGTCAGGGTCACGGCGCGCTGCACCCCGGAGCTGTCCCTGTCCTCGCCCTGACCGATCGTCAGGACCAGCGAGGAGGGTGCGAACAGGCTCGTGGGGAACAGGCTCTGCGCCTGTGCCGCCGGTGCGGCGGCGGGGGCCGGTGCGGCGCTCGCGGCCGTCGACGTCCCGGCCGCCACCAGGCCGCCCAGTGCCAGCGCGGCCCCCAGTGCGAACCCTCCAGTGATGTACCGCATTCCGAACGCTCCCTTGTGTGTGGTTTCGGATAACGGACCGGAGTCTTGCCCAAGTTGAGCATGAACGCACGCCGAACGGACACTTTCAGTCGCTGGTTGAAAACCCTGAGTAGTGGCCTGAACTGGTGTGAGGCAGGTCTCGCGAGAGCCGTCCCGCGCGGGGTGGGGTTCTGTCGCATGCCCGTTTTGCGGGAGAAAGACGGGAATTAATGTTACAGGGGTGTTGACCAGCAAGATTTCCTTGTAATCAACGACGAATTATCAAAGTCGTCTTCAAAAAGATGGTTTGCGATACCTAAAACCATCGGATCTAATGATCCGCACCCCGGGACGGGAGACCCCCGCACCCCGGCCGAAAAGAGGCCCGCCAAGTGACCGAGCGGCGGCCGGAGCGATTCAGGAGCGCGGCAGCAAATGGCCGAAGTGCACTCAGGGGGACCCCCAGGAACGCCGTCCGGAGGCCCTCTCGCCGCCGCCTGCCGGGCTTTCCGGCGTGACCGCACCGGCATGGCCGCCCTCGCCGTGGTCGCCTTCTGCGCCCTGCTCGCGGTCGCCGCACCGCTCCTCGCGGCCCTCTACGGCAAGAACCCCACCGACCACTACGGGCAGGACCAGCCCGGCCTCCTCAGTGCGGAAGGCCTGCCCGTCCTGCCCAACGGGGGTATCTCCGCAGACCATTGGTTCGGCATCGAGCCCGGCCTCGGCCGCGACGTGCTCACCCAGCTGCTCTACGGCATGCGCACCTCGCTGCTGGTCGCCCTCGCCTCCGTCACCGTGATCGCCGTCGTCGGCATCGTCCTCGGCGTGACCGTCGGCTACCTCAGCGGCCTCGCCGACCGCGCCTTCACCTTCGTATGCAATGTGCTGCTCGCTTTTCCGACACTTCTGCTGCTGCTCGCGCTGAGCCCCGTCATCCAGACGCGCTTCGTCGGAGCCGGTGAGAACGAGCCCGCCTGGATGCAGTTCACCTCGCTCATCCTGGTCTTCTCGGCCTTCGGCTGGGTGCCGCTCGCGATGGTGCTGCGCACCTCCGTGCGGAGCCTGCGCGAGCGGGAGTTCGTCGAGGCGGCGCGGGCCGTCGGCGCGAGCCGCCGCCACATCGTCCTCCGCGAGCTGCTGCCCAACGTCTGGGCGCCCGTGCTCGTCCACATCACCCTCGCCGTGCCCGGCATCGTCACCGCCGAGGCCGCGCTGTCCTTCCTCGGCGTCGGCATCAACGAGCCCGTCCCCGACTGGGGCCGCATGATCTCCCGGGGCTCCGAGGTCTTCTACGACGACCCCACCTACATGGTCTTCCCGGGCGTGGCGATCCTCGTCTTCGTCCTCGCCTTCAACCTCCTCGGCGACGCCGTACGGGACGCGCTCGATCCCCGTACCGCCCGCTGACCCCGCACCACACCCTCACAACGCACCTCCCGATCAACGGAGTTCACCATGCCCCGCTTCAGCACGCGCACCGCAGCCCTGCCGGCTCTCGCCACCGCCGCCGTCATGCTGATGTGCTCCTGCTCGGCCGGCGCGGGCTCCGGGGCGGCGGAGAGCGGGAAGGGCGGCGCGGACGCCGTCAGGAGCGGCAAGCGCCTCACCGCGACCCTCGGCACCGCCGAGGACAGCCGGGGCCCGGCCCCCGCCGAGCCCGGCGCGCGGTCCGGCGGCACGGTGAGGATCGCCAACCTCAACGACTACAGCCACCTCGACCCGCAGAAGATCTACGCGGGCGAGTCCTACAGCACGTCCCTGCTGTGGGGCCGACAGCTGACGCAGTATCAGGTCGTGGACGGCAAGCCCAAGCTCGTCGGCGACCTCGCCACCGACACCGGGCGGTCCTCCGACGGCGGCCGCACCTGGACGTACCACCTCAAGGACGGCATCGCCTGGGAGGACGGGCAGCCGATCACCGCCGAGCAGGTGAAGTACGGCATCGAGCGCACCTTCGGCCCCGGCTTCGAGCTCGGCCCCACCTACTGGCCCGAGTGGCTGACCGGCTCCGAGGACCGCACCGCCGCCGTGAAGAAGTACGGCGGCCCCAAGAGCGGCGACCTCGACGCCATCGAGACCCCGGACGACAAGACCGTCGTCTTCCACTTCCCCGAGCCGCAGTCCGACGTGCCCTACATGGCCGCGCAGTCCTCCTCGTCCCCCGTCCGCAAGGACAAGGACACCGGCACCGACTACGACGTGAAGCCGTTCGCCAGCGGTCCGTACCGGATCGCCGAGCGCAAGCAGAACCAGAGCCTGACCCTGGAGCGCAACCCGCACTGGAAGCCGGAGACCGACCCGATCCGCCACCAGTACCCCGACCGCTTCGAGTTCACCTTCGGCAAGAAGATCCTCAACACCGCGCAGGAGGTCTTCAACAGCCGTGGCGACGGCGCCGGCACCGTCTCCACCAAGAACGAGGTCCCGCCGGAGCTCTACGCCGAGGCCCGGCGCGACCCGAAGAAGCGGGAACTCCTCGTCGCGGGCAGCCAGGGCGCGTACACCAGCGACCTCTACATCAAGAACAACCGCGTCACCGACCCCGAGGTCCGCAAGGCCATCCACTACCTCTTCCCGCGCGAGCAGGCCCGCCAGGTACTCGGCGGCCCCCGCCTCGGCGACTTCGCCACCACCCTCTCCTCGCCCGCAGTCGTCGGCTGGAAGAAGTACGACCTCTACCCGGTGAAGCCCAGCGGCGACATCGAGAAGGCCAAGGAGCACCTCGCCAAGGCAAAGGACAAGGTCACCACGCTGACCTACGCCTACGAGAGCGACGCCCCCGAGAAGGACCGCCTCGCGCAGGTCCTCGTCGAGGCCTTCGCCAAGGCCGGCATCAAGCTCGTCACCAAGCCGATGGACAAGGCCGCCTTCAACGACCAGGTCTTCCGCGGCGACGCCCCCTACGACCTGTGGATCTCCACCAACTCCGTGGACTGGCCCACCCCGTCCACGCTGCTGCCCGACAGCTACCACAGCAAGCTCGACGCCCTCGCCAACTCCATCCGCTACAGCAACCCCCGGGTCGACAAGGAGCTGGAGCGCCTCGCGGGCATCGGTGACGCGCAGCAGAAGGCGGCCGCCCTCATCGACCTGGAGCAGGTCGTCATGAAGGACGTACCGGTCGTGCCCTTCCTCTACACCAGCGTCACGCAGTTCCGCGGCGCGGACATCGGCGGCGCCGCCATCCACCCGATCTACGGCTCCATCGCGGCCGCCGCGCTCTATGTGAAGAAGTCCTGACGTGATCGCCTACGTTCTCCGGCGGGCCCTCCAGGCGGTCGCGGTGCTCCTCGCGATCACCGCCGTCGCCTTCGGGCTCTTCTACGCCGCACCCTCCGACCCCGCCCTCATCGCCTGCGGCCCCAAGTGCGACACCGCCCAGGTCGAGGCCGTACGCCACAGCATGGGCCTCGACCAGCCGCTCACCGGGCAGTTCACCGACTACCTGCGCGGACTCGTCGCCGGCCGCACCATCGCCGACGTCGACGGCAGCCCCATCGACTGCCAGGCGCCCTGCCTCGGCTACTCCTACACCCTCCACCAGCCGGTCCTCGACGCCATCGGCGACCGCTTCCCGGTGACCCTGTCGCTCGCGGGCGGCGCGCTCGCCGTGATCGTCGTCCTCGGCATCGGCGCGGGCTTCGTCGCCGCCCTGCGCCGGGGCACCGCCACCGACCGGCTGCTGTCCGGCTTCACCCTCGTCGGCGCCAGCGTGCAGATCTACTTCCTCGGCTACGCCCTCCAGTACCTGCTCGTCTACACCACCGGTGTCCTGTCGGTGCCCGGCTACGTGCCCTTCGCCGACGACCCCGCCGCCTGGGCGGCCGGGCTCGCGCTGCCCTGGCTCGTCCTCGGCTTCGTCAACGCCGCGGTCTTCGCCCGCCTCTCCCGCTCCCAGATGCTGGAGACGATGCACGAGGGGTACGTGCGCACCGCGCGCGGCAAGGGACTCGGCATGCTGCGCGCCCACCTGAAGTACACCGCGCGCGGCGCGGCCGCGCCGCTGGTGCAGCTCCTCGGCCTTGAGGCGGGCGCCCTGTTCGGCGGGGCGTTCATCACCGAGACCGTCTTCGGCCTCGGCGGCGTCGGCAAGCTCGCCGTCGACTCCGTCGTCCAGAACGACCTGCCGACGGTGGTGGGCACGGTCCTGCTCGCCGCCTTCTTCGTGGTGCTCTTCGTCGCCCTCGCCGACCTGGTGGTGGCCTGGCTCGACCCGAGGGTGAGGCTCGCGTGAGCGTCCTGAATGTCCATGACCTGACCGTCTCCTTCGCCGGGCGCGGCGCCACGGTGACCGCCGTGGACGGCGTCTCCTTCGGCCTCGGGCGCGGTGAAGTGCTCGGGCTGGTCGGGGAGTCGGGCTCCGGCAAGTCCACGGTGGGGCTGGCCGCGATGGGGCTGCACGACCCCGCCCGTACGACGGTGACGGGCAGCGTCACCGTGGGCGGCACCGAGGTCGTCGGCGCGCCCGACTCCGCCCTGCGGGCCCTGCGGGGCGCGCGGATCGCCATGGTGTTCCAGGACGCGCTGGCCGCGCTGTCGCCCTTCCACACGGTGGGCGCGCAGCTGGCCGAGGCGTACCGGCTGCACGCGAGGTCGGGGCGGGCCGAGGCGCGCGGGCGGGCGGCCGCCATGCTCGACCGGGTCGGCATCCCGGCCGCCCGCGCCCGGGACTATCCGCACCAGTTCTCCGGTGGCATGCGGCAGCGCGTCATGATCGCCATGGCGCTGATCAACTCTCCCGACGTGCTGGTGGCGGACGAGCCGACGACGGCGCTGGACGCGCGCGTGCAGCGTCAGGTGCTCGCGCTCATGCGGGAGTTGGCGTGGGAGAGCGGCACCGCGGTGCTGCTGATCACCCACGACGTGGGGGTCGTCGCGGAGATGTGCGACCGCATGCTGGTCATGCGGGGCGGGCGCGGCATCGAGTCGGGCCCCACCCGCAAGCTGCTCGCGGACGCCGAGCACCCGTACACCCGTGCCCTGATCGGCGCGGCGCCGACGCTTGCGACGGTGCCGGGGTCCCGGCTGCCCACGGTGGACGATCCGGACCCGGAGCCGGACCGGGGCGGCCGGGTGGCGTCGTCGCGGCAGGCCGCTGGCGCCGCGGGGGTGACGGAGTCCGCTGCCGCGAAGGCCGCGAAGGCCGCGAAGGCCGCGAAGGCCGTGGAGAAGCCGCACGTCGTGCCCGCCGCTACGGCGGACCTTGCGTCCACCGCGACGGCGGGCCGGCCGGCGCCGGATTCCGGCGATGCCGGATCCGCTGCCGCGAGGGTCGCGGGTCACAAGGACGGTTCGCGCGTTCTTCCTGCCGCGACGGCGAGTCACTCCGTGACGGGATCCGGCGGTGCCGGGGGCGAGGAGGTACCCCGGGCCGCAGGCGGAGCCGTGCTGGCCGAAGTCGTCGACCTCACGGTCGAGTTCCCCGGCCGGCGCACCCTGCTGGGGCGCGGGACGCCGCCCGTGGCCGCCGTGCGTGGCGTCAGCCTGCGGGTCGGGGCGGGGGAGACCCTCGGGCTCGTCGGTGAGTCCGGGTCCGGGAAGTCGACCACCGCCCGCGTCCTCGCGGGACTGCAACGGCCCACCGCCGGGGAGGTGCGGTTCGACGGGCAGGACATCGGGCTGCCCGCCACGCGGAAGGCGCTGAGCCGCGATGTGCAGCTCGTCTTCCAGGACCCGTACGCCTCGCTCAACCCCCGCCGCACGGTCGAGCAGATCGTCACCACGCCGCTGCGCGTCCACACCTCGCTGGACGCGGCCGCCCGCCGCGGCCGCGCGGCCGAACTCCTGGGCCAGGTGGGGCTGGACGAGGCGCACCTGGCCCGCTATCCGCACGAGTTCTCCGGCGGCCAGCGCCAGCGCATCGGCATCGCGCGGGCCCTCGCCCCGCGCCCCCGGCTGATCATCGCGGACGAGCCGGTCTCCGCGCTCGACGTGTCCGTGCAGGCCCAGGTCCTCAACCTGCTGATGGACCTGCGGGACGAGCTCGGGATCTCCCTGCTCTTCGTGTCCCACGACCTCGCCGTCGTACGCCACTTCTGCGACCGCGTCGCCGTCATGCGGGCCGGGGAAGTGGTGGAGAGCGGCCCGCGCGACGAGGTCTTCGACGACCCGAAGGCCGGCTACACGCGTGAGCTACTCGCGGCCACCATGTAGGACCCCGGCGTCGCCGCCCGGGGAGGGGACGGGCGGCGGCGCCGGACGCCGGGGGCGCAGGAGGTCGACGGGGGAGCCGGTGATGTCCTCGGTGAGGCTGATCCTGCGCTCCCGCGCCGGGAGTTCCGGGCCACGGGGCAGGCCGTCCAGCCAGGCGGAGAGGGCGTCGGCGTAGGCCAGCGCGTCGGGCGGGAGGCCGCGGCGGGCCAGGTCCGCCGCGAGTCCGGAGCGGGCGGGGCGGAGCGCGTGCGCGCGGGAGGCCAGGAACTCGGGGGAGAGCTCCCGCTCGCCGGGGCAGGCGAGCACGGCCGCGCGGACGAGGCCGTCCATCGAGGCCAAGCAGGCGACCTCCGGCGGTACTTCGTACCCGCTGGTGTACTCGACGAGGTCGAGGAGCGGCCGGGCCGGGCCCTCCGTCGTGAGCAGCCACGCGTCCACGAACTCACCGAAGTGCGCGGCGAAGCGCGACCGCCACCGCGGCGACATCGCCGGGGCCGTCATCCGCCAGGCGTCGGCCAGGGCCCGTTCCAGGGCCGTGCGCGGTGGCGGGGTGCGGCCCAGGTCCACGGGCAGGAAATCGAGCAGGGCATCGGCGTAGGGCGGCGGCAGCCCGCCCGCCCCGCACTCCTCGGAGCGCCCGTCGAGGATGAAGAACCACACCAGCCACGCCGCCCCCCGCTGTAACCGCCCGCACTCGGCGTCCGGCATCACCCGCGCCGCGAACGCCGCGCACCCCGCCTTCCGGAAGCGCCGCTGCGCGGAGAAGGACTGCGTGAGCCCCGTCCGCCGCACCCAGCGCTCGACGAACGCGGCGGCCTCCGCGCCGTGCGGGTTGACACGGGGGCGGGGGGCGGTCGCCGGGCTGCTGGCCATGCGGGTCCTCACCGGGTAGCGCGCTAGGTGGGATGAGGTTCTACCCGGACGCGTACGGGAACCACGGCTTGTCAGCGCACTCCACGGCGCGCGTTGGGCGACGCGCGCCGTTGTGGGTACCGGACGCTCACTTCCCCCAGCGCTCGGCGGCGTTGACCTGCCGCACCTTGGCACGGAGCAACTCGGAACGGGTGACAGGCCGCACGGCGACGGGGCGCGCTTCCCATTCCTTACCGCCGTGCGGTGGGCGGAGCTGGATGTAGGGACCTTCGCTGCCCATGACCTGTCCGACGCGGTCGGTGCGGGTGTCGATGACGAACGTCCCTGTCTCCGGGGCCGCTGGCGCCTTCGGTGACTTCGGTGCCTTCGGTGTTTCCGGGGAGGGCTGATGCCCTTAGCAGTCGCAGGAGGCGAGGGGTGAGCTGGGCTTGAGGTCGATCCCGTGGGCGGTGGCCCAGAGGTAGACACCGCAGGTGTTGCCTTGAGCTTGACCAGTGCGGGGTGGCTCCGCCGGGGTGGGTGGTTGTGGCTCGCTGGTGGGGTGGCCCGGGGTTTCGACGGTGCTGGGACGGTGCCTTCCGGGGGCGGGAAGCGCCCGTACCCATTCGAACCAGCGGCAGATAATGTCGTACATGTCGACGCTCCTTGTCAGCGTGGGCCATGCCCCCGGGCCGGTTGCACGGTCGCGGGGGTCCGATCTGACCATGGTCGATTGCGCATGACCCGGAGCGGGAGTTGACTGGCGTTGACTACGCTGGGATGTCAACGGTCAACACTCCGGAGCCTGTCATGACCGACTTCGCCGCCCGGGTACGCGGCGCCCTGGCCGCCAAGGGCCTCACCATGCGTGCGGCAGCCCGCGCGCTGAACTATGACCCGGCCTATCTGTGCCGGGTGTTGAATGGGAAGCAGCAGCCTTCCGCGGACATGGCCCGAGCCCTGGACGAGTTGCTGGAAGCCGACGGGGCTCTCTCCGAGCTCGCGTCGACCCTGACGTCGGACGACCGTGCGCGGCTGGCATACAGCATCGCCCGGCCTTCCAGGCTCGACGTCAAAACCGTCGTCGCTCTGGGCGATGTCCTGGCCGCGCAGCGGCGCCTCGACGACGCCCTGCCCGCGATCGCGATGCTGCCTGCGACGGCGGCGCAGTGGGAGTCGGTGGAGCGGTTGGCGCGTGATGCCCGGGGCCCGCACGCCGAAGCGCTGCACCGGGTCGCTGCTGAATGGGTGCAGTTCATAGGCTGGCTGCATGCGGAAGCGCGGAACGATCCCGAGGCAGTCCGCTGGCTCACCGAAGCGGAGGACCGCGCCGACGATCTGAATGACGGAGTACTCGCCGCCCAGGCAGCCAACTTCAAGGGCTACCTCGCCAGACAACAGGGGCGGCCCCGGGCGATCGTCCGATGGTTCCTCACCGCGTACCACACGCCCGGCGCGGCCCCCCTCCAACGCGTCGGCGACGCCGTCCAGGCAGCGCACGGGTTCGCCATGCTGGGCGAGCGCGACGACGCCCGACGGCTGCTGGACAAAGCGGCCACGCTGGCCGACAGTGTCGGCGGCGACCTTCCCCCGGGCACCGCTTACTGGCTGACACCGACGTTCTCGCGCATGGGCATCGGCCTGGCACGCCTGGCGTTGGGCGACCACGCGGACGCGGCGGCGAATCTCCGGACGGGCCTGTCCGGACTGCCCGAGGACCAGCGGGCGGCCGAATGGGCAGCGGAGTACCGGCGAGCGCTTGAGGAAGCGGAGGCCGCGGTTTGAGATGGCGCAAGAGCAGCTACAGCGGACAGGCCGGCAACTGCCTGGAAGCGGGCGGCGATACCGTCGATGTCATCCCGATACGCGACAGCAAGACCCCCCACGGCCCCACCCTGCTCCTCCCCGCCGATGCCTGGGCCGACTTCATACGCAACGTCAAGGACGAGCGCTTCGGCTGATCCGGCTCAGCCGACGGCGGCGCATGCCCTCGTCCCGGCCGGCAGCCGAGTCCTACCGCTCGTACGCCCACGCGCGGCCCGTCTGCCGGTATTCCCCGACCGGGATCGGCTCGACTCCGGGCCGCATCCGGGCGGTGTAGAGGAGGCCGTCGAGATGGTCGATCTCGTGATGGACCAGCCGGGCCAGGCCGCGCTCGCACACCGTCACCTGAGTGGTGCCATCCAAGGCGGTGGCCTCCACGGCGATCCGCAGGGGGCGGGGGACCATGCCACGGACATCGAAGAAGCTGAGGCATCCCTCGTACTGCTCGTCCATCTCTTCGGAAGACGCGGTGATCCGCGGATTGAGGAGCACGATGGGCTCCGTTCCAGCTTCGGCAGGCCGTACGGTCGCGGCCGCGCGGGCGATGCCGATCTGCGGGGCCGCGAGCCCCATGCCCTTGCCGCTGAAATCGTGAGCCTGGGCGATGCGGCCCATGGCAACGGTCAGCTGTTCGATGACGCGCTCGGCGGCGGTCTTCTCGGCGGGCAGTTCGAAGGCGCCGGCAGGCTCGGCGAGGATGTCGGCGCCGTGCTGGACGACACCGAGGTCCCGCATGCGCTGGCTGGGTCGCACCTCGGTCACCGCAACTCTCCCTGGTTCGCGTCGGATCCGGTCCTTGCCCGGAACTTCCATTCGAGACGGTAGCGGGCGTGGAGGGCGGGGGTGGACGTGGACCAGGTGAAGACGCTGGTCTCGCCGTCGTCGTGACGGCTCGGAGCGGTCCGTAGCGGGGCCGCTTCGGCGGTCATGGAAGTCTCGGTGCCCCACACCATCGCGTCGAGCATGACGGGGAAGGCGAGCTGGACCTCCAGGTGCTCGGTGGGCAGCCGGACAGCACGCTGGAACCACCGTCCCCACTTGTGGTCGCTGACGGAGTACGCGTACTCGATCCACACGGACTCGCCCGGATACAGCGGGAAACGGCTCTGACCGTTCTCGAAGAGGAGCCAGATCTCCTTGAAGGCGTCGCGGTCGTGTTTGGCCTCCCACTTCATCTCCTCTCCTCGGCAGCTCGCGGTCAGCTCGAGTTCGTCCCAGGCCAGGGGGTGTTTGCGGTAGTGGGCGTTGGACCGCTCGGGCTCGCCGGGGTAGCGGTCGACAGAGATCCGGATCAGGTAGCGGGTCACCGGTTCCTCTCCGGTGTTCCGCAACAGGCGGCGCATGGTGAGCCGGTACATGGAACCGTCGTAGTCCAGGCGGGCCGCGTCATGTTCGACCATGAGCGCCGACCCGGTGGCGTAGGGCTGCTCGGCCCGGCGCGGAGTCGGCGGGGTGGCCGGGCTGTGTGCTCGGGCTCTGGCTGCCTCGTACTCGCACCAGCGCTTCCGTATCGCCTTGCCCGCGTTCATGGTCTCGTCCGCGCGGCGGGCGAAGTCCTCGGACGGCTTGGTACGCCCGGCCTCCATGTGGCTGACATAGGACGGCGTGTAGCCCATCGCGGCCGCGAGGGCCTTCTTGGACAGGCCCCGGACCTCCCGCCAGTAGGCGACCTCGGCCGCGAACGCCTCGATGGCTTGCTCGACGGTGATGACGTCGGTCTGCGCATCCATCAATGCCCCTGCCCCGGATGCCGGTTGAGTAAGTGAGTGAACGGGTGAGTGATCTCAGTTCACCATTACCTCGCGTGCCCTGACAGGGGTTTGCTTCCCTCAGCCGGGCCGGTTCAACTCCCCATGACTCGGTGAGCTTCCGTGGCCGTTGGCGGCGCGACGTCTGGCTGTGATGAACCAGCGCTGCTGTTCGGGAGGCCCAGGTCTCCCGGCTCGATGGGGGGGCTGGGGTGGTTCAAGTCGGAAAGCGGCGAGACCGTCGGCTCGATCGGCTTCTGGGAGTCCGACTGGCAGGGCGGCGCGGTGTGGGAGACCGGGTGGGCGGTGCTGCCCGAGTTCCAGGGGCGGGGGCTCGCCGCGGTGGCGGCCGGGGCGGTCGTCGAGGCGGCGCGGGCCGCGGGGCGCCACCGCTATCTGCACGCGTTCCCGGGAGTGGACCACCCCGCCTCGAACGCGGTCTGCCGCAAGGCGGGTTTCGAGCTGCTCGGCGCGGTCGAGGTCGAGTATCCGAAGGGCCATTGGATGAGGTCCAACAACTGGCGGCTGGACCTCGGGAGCGCGTGACTCATTGCTCCGCCGGGCTCCGCCGGAACGCCGCGCAGACCATCGTCACCGCCGTCCCCACCGCCGCCCACGCCGACAGCACCAGCAGGGGGCCCGTCAGGGCGTTGCCGCGGAAGTAGGCGATGGAGCGTGCCGACCAGGTGCCCGCGCCGGGCGGGAGCGCGGGGCCGATGGTGCGCCAGAACGGCGGGAGGAGGGGGTAGGGGTAGGCGCCGCCCGCGCTGGGGTTGCCGAGGACCACGACGATCGCGATGGCCAGGCCGATGCCGATGATCCCCGCCAGCCCCTGGAGCGCGAGGGTCGTGGCGCCGACGGCGAAGACCACCAGGGCCCCCAGCCCCCACAGGCCCAGGACGCTGCCGGGCAGCGCGCCCAGGACCGGGCCCGCGATGACGGCGCCGAGCAGGCCCGCGACGGCGGCGTAGAGCGCGAGTGCGGCGAGGCGGAAGCCCGCCCGCCGGGGGTTCGCGGGGCGGGCGCCGGCGCTGATCGCGAGGATCGCGGCGCACAGATAGCCGCCCACGCACCAGCCCACCACCAGATAGAAGGAGCTCAGGCCGCGCGCGTCGCCCGCACCGGCCGGAGCGATGTCGGTGACCTTCAGCGAGCGCCGCTGCGCGGCCTCGGCCCGGGTGACGACGGCCTCGGTGGCCTGGGCGAGCGAGGCGCCCGAGCCCCCGGCGACGAGCAGGGTGTCGGTGGTGCCGCGCGGGTCGACGACCAGGGCGGCGTCCAGGTCGCGGTCACCGATCCGGCGCCGCGCCTCCGCCTCGTCCCGTACCGCGCTCGTGTCCAGGGGCTCGCCGGGCAGCGCGTCCAGCTGCTGTACCACTTGCTCGCTGAGCTGCGCCGGGGCGACGACGCCGAGCGCGATGTCCTTCGGCTTCGGGGAGTGGAAGGCGCCGATGTAGGACGTGATGAACGCGAGCTGGAGCACCAGCGTGCCGATCACCAGCAGCGCCGCGCGGACCGTCACCGCCTCCCGCACTTCCGCGGCGAAGGTGGGGCGGGGGCTGTCACCCGGGGTGCGGTCCATGTCCCGAGCGTGCGGGGTCGGGCGGGTGGCCGCAGGCGGTGCGGGCCGTTCGGGCGACCGGCCACCCTGTTCGTACGAATGTTCGAGCGAGTGGTTTATGGTGGAGAGGGAGGGGCGGAAATCAGCCAGGGGGTGAGTGAGCGGCAGGAGGTGCGATGGCAGGGTTCACGCACCTGCGCACCGCGTCGGGGTTCTCGATGCGGTACGGCGCCGCACACCCGGAGCGGCTCGCCGAGCGCGCCGCCGAGCGCGGCATGGACGCCGTCGCCCTCACGGACCGCGACAGCCTCGCCGGAGCGGTCCGGTTCGCCAGGGCGGCCGCCCCGGCCGGGGTGCGGCCGCTGTTCGGCGTCGACCTGGCCGTACGGGAGCGGACCCCCGCCCTCGGGCCCACGGTCCGCCGGCGCGCCCCTGTGCGCGGCGGCGCCTTCGTCGACGAGTCCGCGCCCCGCGTGACCTTCCTCGCCCGGGACGGCGCGGCGGGCTGGGCGGCCCTGTGCGGGCTGGTCTCCGCCGCGTGGGCCACCGGAGGCGGGAGCATCGGAAGCGGGGCCATTGGAAGCGGGGTCACCGGAAGTCGGACGGCCGGAAGAGGGACGGCCGGACACGCGCCCGCCCGCCCCGGGCTCGCCCACGAGGACCTCGCGGCCGCCGCCACCGGCATCCGGGCGCCCCTGACCGTCCTCCTCGGCCCCTCCTCCGAGGTCGGCCGCGCACTCGTCGCCGGGCGCCCCGACCGGGCCGCGCGGCTGCTCGCGCCCTGGCGGGAAATGTTCGGTGACTCCCTGCGGCTGGAGGTCGTCTGCCACGGCCGCACCGGCACCGGACCCGGCTCGCTGCGGCTCGCCGCCCGCACCCTCGGCCTCGCCGCCGAGCAGGGCGTACGCCCCGTGCTGACCAACGCCGTCCGCTACGCCGACCCCGGCCAGGGGCCCGTCGCCGACGTGCTCGACGCGGCCCGCCGCCTGGTGCCGGTCGACCCCCGCAAGCCCCTCGACAGCGGTGAGCGCTGGCTCAAGGGGCCGGGGGAGATGGCGGCCGTCGCCGAGCGGGTCGTGGAGGCCGCGGGATTCCGCCGCGCCGCCGCGCACCGGCTGCTCACCCTGACCGAGGAGACCGCCGCCGCGTGCCTCGTCGACCCCGAGGACCACCTGGGCCTGGGGTCCGTCCACTTCCCCGAACCCCACCTGGTCGGGGCCGGGCACCGCACCGCCGCGCGCGTGCTGCGCGCCCGCTGCGCCGGTGCCCTGGTGCTGCGCGGCCACGGCCGGGACCGCCGCTACTGGGACCGGCTGGACGACGAGCTGCGCATCATCGAACAGCGCGGCTTCCCCTCGTACTTCCTCACCGTCGCCCAGGTCGTCGACGACACCCGCGCCCTCGGCATCCGGGTCGCCGCCCGCGGCTCCGGCGCGGGCTCCCTGGTCAACCACCTGCTCGGGATCGCCCACGCCGACCCCGTCGAACACGGGCTGCTGATGGAGCGCTTCCTGTCGGCCCGCCGCACCGCGCTGCCCGACATCGACATCGACGTGGAGTCCGCGCGCCGCCTCGACGTCTACCGCGCGATCTTCGACCGCTTCGGCGCGGACCGGGTCGCGACCGTCGCCATGCCCGAGACCTACCGCGTGCGGCACGCCGTACGGGACGTGGGCGCCGCCCTCGGCATGGACCCCGCCGAGGTCGACCGGCTCGCGAAGTCCTTCCCGCACATCCGGGCCCGGGACGCCCGCGCCGCCCTGAGGGAGCTGCCGGAGCTGCGCGGCGTGGCGGCGGAGGAGCACGGCCGGCTGTGGGAGCTGGTCGAGGCGCTGGACGGGCTGCCGCGCGGCATGGCCATGCACCCGTGCGGGGTGCTGCTGTCTGACGCGACGCTGCGGGCCCGTACGCCCGTGGTGCCGACCAGCGGCGAGGGCTTCCCGATGGCGCAGTTCGACAAGGACGACGTCGAACACCTCGGGCTGCTCAAGCTCGACGTGCTGGGCGTGCGGATGCAGTCGGCGATGGCGTACGCGGTGGCGGAGATCGAGCGGGCCACCGGTCGCCGGGTGGACCTGGACGACCCCGCGCAGGTGCGGCCGGGCGACCCCGCGACGTACGAGCTGATCCGCTCCACCGAGACCCTCGGCTGCTTCCAGATCGAGTCGCCCGGCCAGCGGGACCTCATCGGCCGGCTCCAGCCCTCGACCTTCCACGACCTGGTGGTCGACATCTCGCTCTTCCGGCCGGGCCCGGTCGCCGCCGACATGGTGCGGCCCTTCGTCGCGGCCCGGCACGGGCGCACGCCGGTGCGCTACCCCCACCCGGACCTCGCGGAGACGCTGCGCGAGACATACGGCGTGGTCGTCTTCCACGAGCAGATCATCGAGATCCTGCGGATCATGACCGGCTGCGACCGGCACTTCGCGGACGAGACGCGCCGCGCGCTGTCGGACCCGGAGTCGGTGGGCCGGGTGCGCGCGTGGTTCGCGGCGGAGGCGGCGGCCCGCGGCTACGCGCCCGAAGTGGCCCGCCGCACCTGGGAGATCGTGGCGGCGTTCGGCAGCTACGGCTTCTGCAAGGCGCACGCCGTGGCGTTCGCGGTGCCGACCTACCAGTCCGCCTGGCTGAAGGCCCATCACCCGGCGGCCTTCTACGCGGGGCTGCTCACGCACGACCCGGGGATGTATCCCAAGCGGCTGCTGCTCGCGGACGCGCGGCGGCGCGGGGTGCCGGTCCTGCCGCTGGACGTGAACCGGTCGGCGGCCGCCCATCGGATCGAACTGGTGTCCGGGGAATTCGGGATCCGGCTCGCGCTCTCCGAGGTGCAGGGCATCACCGAGGCCGAGACGGCGCGGATCGTCGCCGGGCAGCCCTACACCTCGCTCCAGGACCTGTGGCAGCGCGCCCACCCCGCCCGGCCCGTCGCCGAACGGCTCGCGCGCGTTGGCGCGTTGGACGCCTTCGGCCCCAACCGCCGTGACCTGCTGCTGCACATCGCCGAACTGCACCGGCGGCGACGCGGCCCCGCCGCCCAGCCGACGCTGGTCGACAGCGCCCGCGCCGCGCCCGTGGGCCTGCCCGACCTCGACGCGGAGGAGCGCCTCGGCGCCGAGCTGAGCGTGCTCGGCATGGACGCCTCGCGCCATCTGATGTCCGACCACCGGGCGTTCCTCGCCGAGCTGGGCGCCCTCCCGGCGAAGCGGCTGCGCGACGCGCGGCACGGTGAGACCGTCCTGGTCGCGGGCGCCAAGGCCGCCACCCAGACCCCGCCGGTCCGCTCGGGCAGGCGGGTCATCTTCACGACCCTGGACGACGGCACGGGCCTGGTCGACTGCGCCTTCTTCGACGCTCCCCCTAGGCCTGGCGGCCTGGGAGGTGCCCCCAGCCACGAGCGGTGCGCGCACACCGTCTTCCACTCCTGGCTGCTGCTCGTGCGCGGCGTGGTCCAGCGGCGCGGCCCCCGCAGCCTCAGCGTGGTGGGCGCGGCGGCGTGGGACCTCGCGGAGCTCACCAGGCTCCGCGCGGACGGCGGCCTGCGCGCGGTGGCCGAACTGCTGGCGAGCCCCGCCGGCCCGTCCGGCGCGGCACCGTCCCGCCGCATCCACCTGTCCACCGGCTACGCGATGCACCCCTGGGCCGACCTCCGGCCGGCGGGTGAAGGCGCGCCCACCGGAAGGAAGTTGTGGCACGCGAGCCCGGGGAGCGCGGGACGATGACCGAGCGCCTCCCTTCTTCTGCCCGGCCCCAGCCGCTTTCCTCTGTCCCGCCCCTCCCGGGGGAGACGACCGTCCTGTACGTGCACTTCCACCCCACCGGCGGCGCGGCCGTCGACGAGGAGACGTACGACGGCCTGCTCGCCCTGCTCACCGATGTGACGCCCGTCGTCCAGGCGCTGCCTCCCGACGCCGCGCTGATGGACGTCCGCGGCGCCGTGCGCTACTTCGCGCACGACCCGGCCGAACTCGCCGGCCTGCTGCGCGTCCGCGCGCTCGCGCGGTACGCGGCCGACTGCACGGTCGGCATCGCGGCCAACCCGATGCTGGCGCGGATGGCCGCGCACGACGGCCCGCCCGGGGCGGTGCGCGCGCTCCCCGGCGACCCCGCCGCCGTGGCCGCCTTCCTCGCCCGCAAGCCGGCCGCCGCGCTGTACGGCGTCGGCCCGGCGACCGCCCGCACCCTGTGCTCGTACGGGCTCGACAGCGTCGGCCGGATCGCCGCCGCGCCGCTCCCCGCGCTCCAGCGGATCCTCGGGGCGGCCGCGGGCCGGCGGATCCACGAGCGGGCGCGCGGCCTCGACCCGACGCCCGTCACGCCGGGGGAGCGGGCCCGGTCGATGGGCGCGGAGCACCGCTTCGCCGGGGACGAACTGGACGACGGCCACCGGCGCCGCGCCCTGCTCACGCTCGCCGACGGGCTCGGGGCGCGGCTGCGGGAGGGCGGGCGGACCGCCCGCGGGCTGACGCTCACCGTCCGCTACGCCGACGGCTCCTCGACCACCCGCACCAGGTCCTTCACCGAACCGACCGCGCACACCCCGGTGCTGACCGCCACCGCGTACGCGCTGCACGCGGCACTCGGCCTGCAGCGGGCCCGGGTGCGGGCGGTGGCGCTGCGCGCGGAGGGGGTCGGCCCCGCCGGACCCGCCCCGTACCAGCTGACCTTCGACCCCGCCGACGACAAGGCGCGCCGGATCGAGGCGGCCGTCGACCGGGCGCGGGCGCGCTTCGGGGCGGGGTCGGTGGGGCCCGCGGCGACGCTGGGCGTGGCCTGAACCTTTCTGCCCAACTCGGTGCATTTGCTTGACGAAAGCAAAAACACCGCGCACCCTACTCGCAAGTAAGTTCACGTCTTCTTAACGCGCCGGAAACCCACCCGCCGGTGCCGGTCCGACGTGCGCATCCCCCACCTGCGAGGAGTTCAGATGAAGCTGCGCCGCAGATCCTTCCGCGCCCTGCTGCCCGCACTGGCGCTGACCCTGGCGGCCGCCGTCGCCCCGACGCTCGCGACGGCCACCCCGGCCCACGCCGCTCCGGTCACCAGTGGCTGGAACAACGACTCCTGCAAGCCGTCGGCCGCGCACCCGCGGCCCGTCGTCCTCGTCCACGGCACGCTCGAGAACGGCACGGACAACTGGTTCTCCCTCGCGCCCTATCTGGTCGAACGGGGCTACTGCGTCTACTCCTTCGACTACGGCCAGGTGCTCGGCATCCCCGCCTTCTACGGCCTCGGGCCGATCGAGGAGGGGGCCGGCAAGCTCGCCTCGTTCGTCGACACGGTGCTGGCGCGGACGGGGGCCTCCAAGGTCGACATCGTGGGCCACTCCCAGGGCGGGATGATGCCCCGCTACTACCTCAAGTTCCTGGGCGGCGCGCCCAAGGTGGGCTCCCTCGTGGGCATAGCCCCCAACAACCACGGCACGACGCTGTCCGGCCTGACCAAGCTCCTGGACGTCGTCCCCGGCGCGCGCGGGGTCCTCAAGGGCCTCACCCCCGGCCTCACCGACCAGGTCGTCGGCTCCGACTTCATGCGCCGCCTCAACGAGGGCGGCGACACCGTGCCCGGCGTCAACTACACCGTGATCGCCACGAAGTACGACGAGGTCGTCACCCCCTACACCTCCGCGTTCCTCTCCGGCCCGAACGTGCGGAACGTCGTCGTCCAGGACCTCTGCCCGGTCGACATCTCCATGCACCTGACCCTGGGCACGATCGACCGCCTCGCCTTCCACGAGACGGCCAACGCCCTCGACCCCGCGAACGCGACGCCGACCACCTGCAAGACGATGCTGAGCTGACCGGCAAGAAGTCCGGGCGCCCGGGAGAAGTCCCGGGCGCCTTCCGGCTTTTCGGGCGGCCCGCGGAAAACCGGTGGACCCGCCGCCCGTCACCGGGAGACGCTGCCGCCGGAACTGACGGCGAAGAGCGCGGAATCGAGAGCACCATGACCATTCTGACGGCGGGCAGTGACATGACGGTCACCTTGACGAAGAGGGAGCGGACCAAGGTGCGCTACCCCGCGGCCGTCGTCCACGACGACGGCACCCACCTCGCCGTACGCGCCCCGTGGGCGGGCGCGGCGGACCGGGACTTCGGCTTCGTCCGCTTCGAGCACGGCGACGTCTTCACCGAGCACTACTGGCGCGACCGCTGGTACGCGGTCAAGGAGGTCCGGTCCGCCGACGGCGCCCTGAAGGGCTGGTACTGCGACATCACCCGCCCCGCGACCGTCGACGGCCGCACACTGGTCGTCGAGGACCTCGACCTCGACCTCTGGGTGTCGGCGGACGGCGGCACGGTGCTGCGCCTGGACGAGGACGAGTTCGAGGAGAGCGGCCTGCGGGCCCGCGACCCCGAGGCGGCGGACCGGGCCTGCGAGGCGCTGGACGCACTGGAGGCACTGGCCCGGGAGAAAGGGCTCGCCGGACTGCTCGCCTGCGACGCCCGCTGACCGAACGCCTGTCTAAGGTGTCGTCCGTGATCGATTCCCATGATGTCCGGCGTATCGCGATGGCTCTCCCGGAGACGGTGGAGAAGGAGGCGTGGAGCATGCCCACGTTCCGGGTCGCCGGGAAGATGTACATCACGGTGCCCGACGACGAGACGTCCATCGCCGTCCGCTGCCCCAGGCACGAGCGCGCCGAGCTGATCGCCGCTGAGCCGGAGAAGTTCTGGGTCCCGCCGCACGAGGCGGGTTCCTCGTGGGTACGGGTGCGGCTCGCCGCGCTGGAGGACCTGGGCGAACTGCGCGACATCATCGTGGACTCCTGGCGGCAGGCGGCACCGGAGCGGCTGCTCGACGCGGACGCGGACGCCTGACGGCAGGCGGAGGTCAGTCCCGCAGCAGGGCCGCCAGCGGGAGGGCCGCCACGTCGGCCGGGGGCCGCGACAGGTGCAGGGACGCGTGGAAACAGCCCTCGGTCTCCTTCCCGCGCGGGTCCTCCCCGGCCGCCGCCACCGCGTCCACCGCGTAGCGCTGCTCCCGCTCGTCGGTGAAGCGGCGCTGCGGGAAGGTGGCGGTGCTCCTCTCGGTGGCCAGCCCGTGCGTGGCCAGGGCCGCCGCGATGTGGTCGTACGAGCCGGTTCGCAGCACGAACGCGGCCACCCACGGCGGGACTTCGGCGGCGGCCAGGAGCGACCGGAACGTGCGGGGGGACAGGAAGCTCACTCCGCCGGTGACCGTGATCAGGCGGGTGCGGCGCACGGCGCGGCACAGGGCCGGGGAGGGCGGGGCGGTTTCGAGGTTCTCGGCGAAGCCCTCTTCCAGCAGGCCGGTCGCGACCGCGTAGCCGAGGGCGGGGGCGGCCGCGTCGAGGCCGGTCACCGGCACCGCGCCGGGCCGTCTGCGGGCGGCGTAGAAGGCGCGGTCGTCGGCGATCAGCGCGGCGGTGGTGAGGGCCCCGGCCTCGGGTGAGGTGTAGCGGGCGTGGAGCTCGTCCCACGTCACGTCGTGATTGAGCAGGGCGGCGTTGATGCCGAAGGAACAGCAGATGTCCAGCACGCCCGCCGGTCCCGGCCCCGCCGTCCGGTCGGCGGCCAGGCGCCGGAAGACCGCCTGGGCATGGTGGGGCGTCCGGTATCCCAGCGCTCCCAGCACCCGGAAGTAGGCCCGCGGGTCCGGCCGGCTGTAGAGATCGTCGAACGGGGTCCTGCCCACCGCCGCGGCGCCGGTGCCTGTCGCCTCGCCCATCCCGCTCGCCCCTCTCGCCCGCCGCCTCCGACCCCGACAGTCTGTGCGCCGTGGTCACCGGCGAAACAACGGCCGTCCGGAACCGGCCATGGAGCCGGGCACGCGGCAGCACGGGCCGCGGGTGAGTCTCGAAAACGGGAGCGAGGGCGTGGCAGGGTGATCACATGACTGCGAACAGCCCCCGTGCGACCGCCCTGGAGATCGTCGAAGCCGCCGTGGACCCCGGCAGCTGGCGGTGCTGGGACGAGCCCGTCGAGGTGACGACCGAGGACGCCGCCTACCGCGCCGACCTCCTCGCGGCCCGGGAGCGCACCGGGCTCGACGAGTCCGTCATCACCGGTGAGGGCCGTGTCCAGGGGCGCCGAGTGGCCCTGGTGGCCTGCGAGTTCCGCTTCCTGGCGGGGTCGATCGGGGTGGCGGCGGGGGAGCGGCTCGTGCGGGCCGTGGAGCGGGCCACGGCCGAGCGGCTGCCGCTGCTGGCGGCGCCCGCGTCGGGCGGCACGCGGATGCAGGAGGGCACGGTCGCCTTCCTCCAGATGGTCAAGGTCGCCGCCGCGATCACCGACCACAAGGCCGCCGGCCTGCCCTACCTCGTCTATCTCCGCCACCCCACGACCGGCGGCGTCCTCGCCTCGTGGGGCTCACTCGGCCACCTCACCGCCGCCGAACCGGGCGCTCTCATCGGCTTCCTGGGCCCGCGCGTCCACCAGGCGCTCTACGGCGAGGAGTTCCCCCCGGGCGTCCAGGTGGCGGAGAACCTCCTGGCCAACGGCCTGGTGGACGCGGTGCTCCCGCCGTCCCGCCTCTCGGGGGTGGCGGCGCGGGCGCTGAGGGTCCTGTGCGGGGAATCCGCGACCGGGCCGGTTGCCGCAGTGGGGGAGGCCGGGACGGCCCCGCCCGAGGACGTCCCCACCGCCGAGTCGATCCGCCGGTCGCGCCTCCCGGGCCGGGCCGGCGTACGGGAGTTGCTCGCGGCCGCCGCCACCGACGTGACGCCGCTCAGCGGTACGGCGGCGGGGGAGCGCGACCCCGGCCTGATGCTCGCCCTGGCCAGGGTCGGCGGTACGCCTTGCGTCGTCCTCGGCCACGACCGGGGCGAACCCGCCGTACCGGGCCTCGGGCAGGCGCTCGGCCCCGCCGGGCTGCGGGCCGCGCGGCGCGGTATGCGGATCGCCGCCGAGCTGGACCTCCCCCTGCTCACCGTCGTCGACACGGCGGGCGCCGCGCTCTCGCGGGACGCCGAGGAGGGCGGGCTGGCCGGGGAGATCGCCCGCTGCCTCGCCGACCTCGTGACCCTGCCCGCCCCGACGCTCTGCCTGCTGCTGGGGCAGGGTGCGGGCGGGGCCGCGCTCGCCCTGCTGCCCGCCGACCGCGTCGTCGCGGCCCGGCACGCGTGGCTTTCGCCGCTGCCGCCGGAGGGGGCGTCGGCGATCCTCCACCGCACGACGGACCGGGCGTACGAGGTCGCCGACCGGCAAGGAGTGCGGTCCGCGGACCTGCTCGCCCACGGCATCGTGGACGTGATCGTGGAGGAGGCAGCGGAGGGAGAAGGGTTCCTCGCGCGACTCGGCGGGGTCCTCGGTGCCGAGCTGGCCGCTCTCGCGGCGCGTGAACAGGGGGAACGCCTGTCGGGCCGGCGGGCGCGCTATCGGAGGATCGGGCTGCCGGGGTGACGGCGCGGCAGGGATGAACGCGACATAAGACGCCGATCCTTTAAGGCGATTGACAAGGTTAGGCTCGCCTAACTTAATGTCTGTCTGTGGTCGAACCAGTGGCTCCGCCAGGTGCCCCCCATAGCCGGACAGACATGGCGGGAGACGTGGCGGGGCCGGACGCGCCCGCCGGGGCGCTCCCGCCGCAGGCGCAGACGCCGCCGCACCCGACGGCGGTCCGACGGCGAGGCGCGGCGCCCCGGCGGCTGCACCTCCTCGCCCGCAACCCCACCGACTCCGTCACCGAAGGCTTCCTGCCCGCGGCCGCCGTGCTCGGGCTCGCCGTCACGCTGCTCACCGATCAGCCGGACGCCCACCGCGCCGCGTACGCGAAACGCCCGTCGCTGCCGCGACCGGACGTCGTGGCCTGCGACGTACGGGACTTCCGCGAGGTCATCGGCCTGATCGACCGGCTGGGGAGGCCCGACGCGGTCTTCACCAACAGCGACCACCTCCAGGTCCAGGCGGCGCTGGCCGCGGACTACTTCGGGCTGCCCGGCAAGGACTGGAAGGCCGCGCTCCGCGCCAAGGACAAGGCGCGGCTGCGCCGGAGCCTCGCCGGGGCGGGCGCCGACACCGTGCGCTCCGCCGAACTGGGCCCGCACGACGACCCGGCCGGCCCCGCCCTCCGCGGCATCCCCTTCCCCTGCGTGCTCAAGCCGCGCGAAGGCGTGGCCAGCGAGGACGTGGTGCTGATCGGCGACGCCGGCGAACTCGCCGACCGCTGCCGCGAGACACGCGTGCGAAGGCCCGGCGCCGCGCTGGTCGTCGAGGAGTACCTGGACGGCCCGCTGCACACCCTGGAGACGCTCGGCGACGGGCACGCCCTGCACACCCTCGGCACCTTCCGCACCGGACTCTCCCCCCTGCCGTACTTCACCGAGGAACGGCTCACCCTGCTGCCCGGCCCGCCGCACCCGCACGCCGCCGACGCCCTGCGGCAACTGCGCGCGATCGGCGTCGGATTCGGCGCCTGCCACACCGAGTACGTCGTCCAAGGTGACCGCGCCCGCATCGTCGAGGTCAACTACCGTGCCATCGGCGACCAGTGCGACCTGGCGCTCGTCGACGCCCTCGGCATCCCCCTCTTCGAGCGCATCCTCCGCACCCACCTCGGCGAGCGGCTGCCCGCCCGCCTGGACGCCCGCGCGGACGGCCGGGCGCGCGTGGAGTACGTCTGCGCCGACCGCGGCGGCACGCTCACCGCGGCGCCTCCGGCGAGCGACACGGAACGCGACGGCGTACGGCTGGTGTACCGGCCGCTGCGCGCGACCGGCGAGGCGCACCCGCTCCACCGCACCAACCGCGACTACCTCGGGGTCATCCGGGCGACCGGCACAGACCAGGGCCGGATCGACCGCGCCGTCGAGGAATTCCTGGCGGCGCGGCGCTGGGAGATCACGCCATGGGCCTGACCGACGCTGCCGCGCTGGAGGGCGAACTCCTCCAGCGGGTCCTCCGCCTTCGAACTCGCCCGCCTCGGCCGCGCCCCCTGGACGCCCTGCTGCACCGGATCCGCGAGCGGCTCACCGAGGCGCTGGACCGCGTCGCCACCACCGCCCCCGACGCGGCCGCCACCCTGCGCACCCGCGTCCTGAACGCCGACCACCTCCCCGTGAAGGCCATGATCACGGCCGGCACCCTCCTCACGAAGGAACGCTCGGGGGCGACCGACATCAACAAGCGCTATGTGGAGGGCTCCAATTACCTCCGGGGGGTGGGTGGATGACGACGGCTGTTGCCGTTCCCGCACCACTGCTGCGCGGTGGTGTCCTCAAGCGCCGGACGGGCTGGATTCCGAGGACCGTGGCCTTTTGCCCGCGGACCAGCGTTTTACGGACTGCGGCCCGCAGACGATGGGCTACGGTCCGCCCAACCCAGCCCGGCCGGCGTTTGAGGCCGCGCCCGCAGGGCGCCCCCGCCGCAGGCGATAAGGAACCCGCACTCAGCAATGAACCCGCACCAGGAGCCGCCAACAATGACCGCACCCCCCACCCTCACCGGCGTAGCCTCCGCCGATCACGTCGTCGCCCACACCCTCCTCAACTGCCTGCTCCGCGAGGTCTCCGGGCCCGAGCACCGGACCGCCGTCGCCGACGGCCGGCTGATGCTGCGCCTGCCCCGCGGCGGCACCCTGCTCCGCGTCGGGGTGCGCCGTGCGTCCCTCATCGGCGCCCACCGTTTCACCGGGCCGGTGGCCGAGCGGCGTGGCGCCACCTGGACCGAGCTGACCTGGCAGGCGCTCGCCGAGCGCGTCCACCGGGAGCTGGAGCTGCGTACGGGCGTCCGGAACGACGAGTTCCTCGGGCAGGTGGCCGCCAGCCACGCCGGGGTGAGCGCCGCCCTCGGCGCCGCACGCGGTGAGGCGGGGACCGACGCCTATCTGGACTCCGAGCAGTCCCTGGTCTTCGGTCACCGTTTCCACCCCACCCCCAAGGCCCGCACCGGCACCGCCGGTGACTGGGACCGCTACGCCCCCGAGAGCCGCGCCCGGTTCCCCTTGCGCCACCTGGCCGTACGCCGCGAGCACGTGCGCGAGGAGGTCGCGACGGACGGCGCCCTGGCCGTCCTCGACCGGCAGCGGCCCGTGCCCGAGGGATACCGTCTGCTGCCCGCGCACCCCTGGCAGTACGCCATGCTCCGCGACCACCCCGCGCTGCGCGCCGCCCTCGCCCGGGGCGACGTGCGCGACCTCGGGCCCGGCGGCGACGGCTTCGCGCCCACCGCGTCCGTACGCACCCTCTACGACGGCCGGGACTTCCTGAAGTTCAGCCTCAACGTCCGCATCACCAACTGCCTGCGCAAGAACGCCGAGTACGAGCTGGCGGGCGCCGTCGCGCTCACCCGGCTGCTGGAGCCCGTCGCCACCGCCCTGGCCGCCCGCTTCCCCGGCGCCGACCTGCTGCGCGAGCCCGGCTACCGCACCCTCGACCTCGGCAGCCGCGACCTCGCGGAGGGCTTCGGCGTCATCGTCCGCGAGGGCCTCGCCGCCCGGCTCGCCCCCGGCGTCACCGGGCTGCTCGCGGCGGCCGTCGCCGATGAATACCCCACCGGCGGCGCCCATCTCGGCCTGCTCCTGGCCGGCGCCGGGCCCGCCGGGGCGCTCGCCTGGTGGGACGCCTACCTCGGGCTGCTCGTGCCGCCCGTGCTCGCCGCCTACTTCGACCACGGCGTCGTCCTCGAACCGCACCTCCAGAACGTCGTGGTGGGCGTCGGCGGCGACGGCGTGCCCCGCCAGGTGCTCTTCCGCGACCTCGAAGGCACCAAGCTGCTCGCGGGGCGGCACGCCGCCGCCCTCGCCGCGCTGCCGGAGGACGTGGCCCGCTCCCTGACGTACGGCCGTGAGCGTGGCTGGGACCGGGTCGTCTACTGCCTCCTCGTCAACCACGTCGCCGAGATGCTCGCCGTGCTCGCCGACCTCCACCCCCACCTCGAACCCGAGCTGTGGGCCGCCGTCCGCCGGATCCTGGCCGCCCGCGCCGCCGCGCACGGCGAACCGCCGCTCCTGCGCGCGCTGGTGGCCGGGGCGCCGCTGCCCGCCAAGGCCAATCTGCTGGCCCGCTGGGAGCGCAGGGCCGACCGGGACGCGAGCTACACCCGCATCGCCTCGCCCCTCGTGCCGGACCTGTTGTCTGCTCTCACCCGCACTACCCGTACCACCCGCACCACCCGTACCGAACCCTGGAGCACCGCACCATGATCACCCCTCGCGTCGCCGAGCTCGCCGCCCGCCTGCCCGGCGCCGAACTGCCCGCGTACGTCCACGACCTCACCGCGCTCGACGGCCACGCCCGCGAGGTGCGCGCCGCGCTGCCGGAGGGCGTTGAGCTGTACTACGCGGCCAAGGCCAACCCCGCGCCGGGGATCCTCCGGGCGCTCGCCCCGCACGTCGACGGCTACGAGGTGTCCTCCGGTGGCGAACTGGCCCACGTCAGGGCGGAGGTTCCCGGGCTGCCGCTCGCCTTCGGCGGTCCCGGCAAGACCGAGGAGGAGCTGCGGCTCGCCCTCGAACTGGGCGTGGAGCGCTTCCACGTGGAGAGCGAGAGCGAGCTGAGGCTGCTCGCGGACCTCGCCGACGAGCGGCCCGGCGACGCGTCCGCCGACATACTCCTGCGCGTCAACCTCCCCGTGGGCGAGAGCGGTGAACTGGACGGCGCGGCACTGGCCATGGGCGGCGGACCCGGTCCCTTCGGCCTCGACCCCCATCGCGCGGAAGCCTGTATTCCGCTGCTGCGCGGCCGCCGGCTGCGGCTGCGGGGCATCCACGCCCACCTCGCCAGCGGGCTCGACGCGGCGACGCACCTCGCGGTCGCGTCGCGGGTGGTGAGCTGGACGCGGGCCCTGGCCGACCGGCACTCGATCGCCTTGACCGAGGTGAACGTCGGGGGCGGGATGGCCGTCGACTACGTCCGCCCGCACACCCGCTTCGACTGGCGGGCCTACGGCGCGGGCCTGCGCGAACTCGCCTCCGCGCACCCCGGCCTCACCCTGCGGACGGAACCCGGCCGCTCGCTGGCCGCGCACTGCGGCTGGTACGTCACCGAGGTCCTCGACCTCAAGCACAGCCGGGGGGAGGCGTTCGCGGTCCTGCGGGGCGGCACCCACCACCTGCGCACACCCGCCGCCAAGGCGCACGACCAGCCCTTCACCGTGCTGCCGGTCGAGGAGTGGCCGCGCGCCTGGCCGCGTCCCGCCGCGCTCGACGAGCCCGTGACCCTGACCGGGCAGCTGTGCACGCCCAAGGACGTCCTCGCGCGGCAGGTGCCCGTCGCCGAGCTGCGGGTGGGGGACCGGATCGCGTTCGCGATGGCGGGCGCGTACGCCTGGAACATCTCGCACCACGATTTCCTGATGCATCCGGAACCTACGTTCCACTTTCTTGACTGACGGCTCGTCAGCAGGCTTTTTTCGCAGGTGGGATGGGTTACCGCCGGTTTCTGATCCGATCCGAATGTTTTCTCGTCCATACATGGTGAATGCATCTATGCGGGCGTAGGGTGATCTTCACGGCGTGCCGCGCGGATCACGGCGGGCCTGTCACACACGGGGACAGCCGCACCCGGGACCGACCGGCCGGGGCGGCCCAGCGAAGGGGAGCATCGCGAGCATGTGCGGCATCACCGGATGGATCGCCTACGACCAGGACCTCAACGCGGCGCGCGGCACGCTCGACGCGATGAACGAGACCCACATCTGCCGCGGTCCCGACGCCGGGGGCATATGGCTGGACACCCACGCCGCACTGGGGCACCGCCGGCTGTCCATCATCGACCTCGACGGCGGCAAGCAGCCCATGCTCGTCGAGCACGACGGCCGCACCCTGCTCGCCACCACCTACAGCGGCGAGGTCTACAACTTCCGTGAGCTGCGCGCCGAGCTGGAGGGCCGCGGCCACACCTTCCGCACCACCAGCGACACCGAGGTCGTGCTCCACGCCTACCTCGAATGGGGCGAGGCCGCCGCCGAACGCCTCAACGGCATCTACGCCTTCGCCGTCTGGGACCCGCGCACCGAGGAGCTCCTCCTCGTCCGCGACCGCATGGGCGTCAAGCCGCTCTTCTACTTCCCCACCCGCGACGGCGTGATCTTCGGCTCCGAGCCCAAGTCGATCCTCGCCCACCCCGACGTCCGCCCGGTCGTCGACGCCGAGGGCCTCGCCGAGATGCTGGCCTTCACCAAGACCCCCGGCCACGGCATCTACAAGGGCATGCGCGAGGTGCGGCCCGGCCACACCGTCCGGGTGCGCCGCGGCGGACTGACCGAGCGCAGCTACTGGGCGCTGGAGTCCCACGAGCACACCGACGACCTCGACACCACCGTCGGCCACATCCGCGAGCTGCTGGAGGACATCGTCTCCCGCCAGCTCATCGCCGACGTCCCCCTGTGCACCCTGCTCTCCGGCGGGCTCGACTCCTCCGTCATCACCGCCCTCGCCGCCAAGGGCCTGGCCGACGGCGGCCACGGCCCGGTGCGCTCCTTCGCCGTCGACTTCGCGGGCCACGCCGAGAACTTCAGGGCCAGCGACCTGCGCGGCACCCCCGACGGCCCGTTCGCGCACGCCCTCGCCGAGCACGTACGCGCCGACCACGCCGACATCGTCCTCGACACCGCGACCCTGATGGACCGCGCCAACCGCGACGCCGTGCTGCGCTCCCGCGACCTGCCCGTCGGCTTCGGCCAGGTCGACACCTCGCTCTACCTCCTCTTCAAGGCGATCCGCGGGCACTCCACGGTCGCGCTGTCGGGCGAGTCGGCCGACGAGGTCTTCGGCGGCTACCGCTGGTTCCACGACGCCGAGGCCGTCAACGGCGACACCTTCCCCTGGCTCACGGCCCGCATCTTCGACACCGTCTCCGGCGACGGCAGCGGCGACCGCACCGACTTCCTCGACCCGGGCCTCCTCCAGAAGATCGACCTCGCCGGCTACCGCGAGAGCCGCTACCGCGAGGCCCTCGCCGAGGTCCCCCGGCTCGCGGGCGAGACCGGCCTCGAAGCCCGCATGCGCGAGATCAGCTATCTGCACCTCACCCGCTTCGTGCAGCTGCTGCTCGACCGCAAGGACCGCGTGAGCATGGCCACCGGCCTGGAGGTGCGCGTGCCCTTCTGCGACCACCGCCTCGTGCAGTACGTCTTCAACACCCCCTGGGCGATGAAGACCTTCGACGGCCGCGAGAAGTCCCTGCTGCGCGCCGCCACCCGCGACCTGCTCCCCGCCTCCGTCGCGGACCGCGTCAAGAGCCCCTACCCCAGCAGCCAGGACCCGCGCTACCCCGGCGTCCTGCGCGCGGAGCTGCGCCGCGTGCTGGCCGACCGGAACAAGCCCGTCCACGCGCTGCTGGACACCGCGGCCGTCACCGGCTCGCTCGACCAGGGCGCCGGCGAGGCGTTCCAGTCCACCACCGAGCTGGTCCTCAGCCTCGACACCTGGCTGACCACCTACGGCGCGTCGCTGGAGCTCTGACACCACCCGGGCACGGTGGGACCGCCTGACGCACAATGGGTGACACACCCCTTCTTCACCCTTCGTCACCCTTCGCCGAACCGGGAGTCCCACCGTGGCCCTGCACCTGACCGTCGACCCCGACGCGGCCGAGCCGCCCTTCGAGCAGATCCGCGCCGCCATCGCCGGACAGGCCCGCTCCGGCGCGCTGCCCGTCGGCTACAAGCTCCCGACCGTACGGGGCTTCGCGGAAGAACTCGGCGTCGCGGCGAACACGGTGGCCAAGGCGTACCGCGCGCTCGAGACGGACGGTGTCATCGAGACCCGGGGCCGCCACGGCACGTTCGTGGCGGCGCCCGGGGACACGGCGGCACGGGAGGCGGCGGCCGCGGCCGCGACCTTCGCGCAGCGTGCGCACCGGCTGGGCCTCGACCGCGCCGCGGCTCTGGCGGCGGCCGAGGAGGCGCTGCGTGCGACGTACGGTGGTTGAGGCGCCGTAACGCCAGGGCGTGGCCCGGTGGGCCGATCCGTGTACCGCCTGCGGCGGGCTTTCCCCCACCCCGCCCCTTCCCGAAACTGGGGCGCTGCCCCAGACCCCGAGCTGCGGGTCCGTTGCCGCCTGCGGCGGGAGCGGCCTGCGGGCGCGTCCTCAAACTCCCCCAGGGAACTGTTCGCCGTCTAGGCCCGGATTTCGCACGTGCCCCGTTCCAACCGAACGAGGCACGTGCGAAATCCGGGCCTAGACCGCCT
>NZ_JBFBBD010000047.1:0-52460 GCF_040689515.1 Streptomyces sp. NPDC051173 | reverse complement strand
TCCTCAAGCGCCGGACGGGCTGGATGTGGCTGATGTGGGTGCGCAATTCAGCCCGTGGGGGCACCTCCCAGCGGTAGCTGGGGGAGCTTGAGGACGCTCCCCCGGACTTCGTCCGGGGGAGGCAACGGGCCCGCAGACCGGCAAAGATCCGCCGGACACGGCCAAGGCGCCTCCGGGCCCCGGACGAAGTCCGGGGGAGGCAGAGACGGCCCGCGGACCGGCGACGACCACCCGACACGGCCAGGGCCCGATCCGGGTCACCGGACCGGCCCGGCCCGGCCCCCGGCATGGCCTGATCACGCGTCTGTTCGCGTCATCCTCGCGCCGTGAGAACCGTCACTGTGGACGGCCTCGTTCCGGAAAAACCGCATTCAAGATCATCTACCGCCGGAGAATCTCCTGACACGGCGTCAATAACGCCATACGCCAGAAACTCCTTCTCTGGCGATGGTTGACCTTTCATGCACCGAATGTCCGTAAAACGGCCAACCATTACTCGCCCCCCGCGTGCCCGTGCAAGCATCCGCTCCGCACGGATTGATCACGAAATACAACAAGCAACCGCCATCAAAAGGGATTTGCGGCTGCATTCGTGACAACCCTGCACCTGATCACCTTCGAGGGGGGTTCGACCCATGTCGTCCAACGTCACCCGACGTCTTGTACTCAGAGGGACCGCCGTGGCCATGGCCGGTGCCGCGCTGGCCGCTCCGGCCGCGACGGCCGCCACCCGGAGCGCCATGGCGAGCACCATGGACCACTCCGGCCACTCTGAAAACACTGAACACAACGGCCACACCGGTCCGCAGCCGTTCGACGAGATCTACCAGGGCCGGCACATCGTCGGTAAGGCCGCCGAGCCCGGCAGCATGAGCGCCCACCACGGCGGCGACTTCTCGGTCTTCATAGACGACCGCGAGCTGCACATCATGCGGCTCGGCGACGGGACCTGGATCAGCGTCGTGAACCACTACCTGCCCCTCGACGACCCGCGCGCGCTCGCCCTCGCCGCCGTCGAGAAGCTCCGGGGCGCCACGCTCGTCCCGATGATGGCCGCCTGACGCGTCACTGCCCTTCCCACGAACCCGACCCGAAAGGACGCGCTCCCCATGGCAGTGCGCAAGAACCAGGCGAACCTCACCGCCACCGAGAAGCGGAACTTCGTCAACGCCGTGCTGGAACTCAAGCGCAAGGGAGGCTACGACGACTTCGTCCGGACGCACGACCAGTTCATCATGAGCGACCGCGACGACAGCGACCGCGTGGGCCACCACGCGCCGTCCTTCCTGCCGTGGCACCGCCGCTTCCTGATCCAGTTCGAGCAGGAGCTCCAGAAGATGGATTCCTCGGTCTCGCTCCCCTACTGGGACTGGACCGCCGACCGCGGTCCCACCGCCTCCGTCTGGGGCGCCGACTTCCTCGGCGGCAACGGCCGCAGCCGCGACGCCCAGGTGACCACCGGCCCGTTCGCGTACTCCACGGGCAAGTGGAACATCAACGTCAGCGTCGACAACCGCCCTTACCTCCAGCGCGAGCTCGGCGCCGACGGCCGGCTGCCCACGCGGGCGCAGGTGGACGCCGTGCTCGCCGAGTCCGTCTACGACGTGGCGCCCTGGAACGGCCAGTCGGAGAGCGGCTTCCGCAACCTCCTGGAGGGCTGGCGCGGACCGGGCCGGATCCACAACAGCGTGCACGTGTGGATCGGCGGCCACATGGCCACCGGCACGTCCCCCAACGACCCGGTCTTCTGGCTGCACCACTGCTTCATCGACAAGCTGTGGTCCGAGTGGCAGCGCATGCACCCCACTTCGGGCTACCTGCCCGCCGGTAACACCCCGAACGTCGTGGATCTCAACGACACCATGCGCCCCTGGAACAACGTCACCCCGGCCGACATGCTCGACCACACGAAGTTCTACAGCTACGACCGTTGACGGTCGTCCGCCGGGCCCGGGAACCGAACGGGCCCGCCGTACGTGGTGGGGTACAGAGGCCGACGCGGGCCCCGGTGAAGATCCCGATCCGAACAAGATCGGTCGGACACCGGTGTGTTTGTCAGTCCCTGCGGCCATACTGACTGGCCGGGCACCTGTCCTCCACCGCACCGGGTGACGGGCCGCCCTCAGCGACCGAGGGGGAGGTCTCGTGTCCCATCCGCAGCCGGCCGGAGCCGTCGCGCCGACGGCACCCGCGCCTCCGGCCGCCGCACCGGCGACGCCCACGGCGTCCCCGCCCGAGCGGTCCCCGGCCTGGCGCGAGGCGCTCGACCGGCTGCGGGCCGCGGCGACGACCGAGCCCGGGCGGCTGCGGATCATCGGCGCCGTCCTGGCGGTGCTGCTGATCGTCTTCGGCACGGTCACCGCCTGGCAGGTGACGACGCGGGCCACCGCGGCCGACGCCGTCGTGCAGCGCAGCCAGCCGCTGAGCGCCGACGCCGCCGACATCTACCGCTCCCTCGCCGACGCCGACACCACCGCCGCGAGCGGCTTCCTCGCGGGCGGGCAGGAGCCGCGCGCGGTCCGCGAGCGCTACGAGAAGGACATCGCACGCGCCTCCGAACTGCTGGTCAAGGCCGCCACCGACACCAGCGGCCCGGACGCCTCCCGCAGCCGGATCGCCGAACTCAACGCCGAGCTCCCGCAGTACACCGGCCTGGTGGAGGCCGCCCGCGCCAACAACCGGCAGGGCCTCCCCCTCGGCGGCGCCTATCTGCGCTACGCGGGCGACCGGATGCGTGACAACCTGCTGCCCGCCGCCCGCGGGCTCTACGAATCGGAGACCGCCCGCCTCGGCTCCGACTACGGCGACGCCAAGTCCTGGCCCTGGGCCGCCCTGGGCACGGGCGTGCTCGCCCTCGCCGCGCTCGGCTGGGCCCAGCGGCGCTCCTTCCTGCGCACCAACCGCGTCTTCAACCACGGCCTGCTGGCGGCGACCGGCACCGCCACGGTGGTGCTGCTCTGGCTGGCCGTCGGCCACGCGGTGGCCCGCTCCGGCCTGGAGCGCTCCTCCTCCCACGGCGCCGAGTCCCTCCAGGTCCTCAACGAGGCCCGGATCGGCTCCCTCCAGGCCCGCGGCGACGAGAACCTCACCCTGGTCGCGCGCGGCGCCGTCCTCACCAGGAGCGGCGACGACGCGTACGAGACGAGCTACCGCGAGGGCATGGGCAAGCTCATCGGCGGCGACCACGGCGGCCCCGCCTCCGGCTCGCTCCTGGACCGGGCCCGCGGCCTCGCCGACGACCGCGCCGGACGCGACCCCGTGGACGCGGCGATCAAGGACGTACGGGAGTGGCAGCGCCGGCACGGCGACGCCCGCGCGGCCGACGACGGCGGCTTCTACGACAAGGCCGTCTCCGAGGTCATCGGCGACAAGGGCAGCACGGGCGAGTCCTTCGACCGCGTCGACGACGAGCTGCGGCAGGCCCTGGACCACGAGCAGAACGAGTTCCGGCAGGCGGCCGACGACGGGCGCGGCGCGCTCTCGGGCCTGGCGGCCGGCGCCGCCGTGCTCGCCGTCCTGGGGGCGGCGGGCGCCGTCCTCGGCATCGGGCGCAGGCTGTCGGAGTACCGGTGACGGGGGGAGGCGAGGGCGTGAACGCACCACTGCGGGCGCTCGGCACACGAGTGCGCTCCAGGCCGCTGCTCACGGCCGCGGTGGCGGCGGGCTGCGCGCTGGCGACGACGGCCGCCGTGCTGGTGCCGGTGCAGGGGGGCGCCGCCGCGGCCATGAGCAGCGGCCCGGAGCGGCCCCCGGCCGCGGCCGCCGGGCCGGCGCGGGACGCCGCGGCGCCGAAGTGCACCGACCCGGAGGCGAGTCTGCGGCCGACGGGCGACCTGGACGGCCCGGCCGTCCGGCGCATCAAGGCCCGCGGCAAGCTGATCGCGGGCGTCGACCAGAACAGCTACCGCTGGGGCTACCGCGACCCCGCCACCAACGAGCTGAGCGGCTTCGACATCGACCTGGTGCACGCCATCGCCAAGGACATCCTGGGCGACCCGGACAAGGTCGTCTTCCTCACGATCCCCACCAACCGGCGCATCCCCGCCGTGCAGTCGGGCAAGGTGGACATCGTCGCGCGCACCATGACCATCAACTGCACCCGGATCGGGCAAGTCGCCTTCTCCACCGCCTACTTCGAGGCCGGGCAGCAGGTGCTGGTCCCCAAGGGGTCGCCGGTGAAGGCGTTCGACGACTCGCTGAAGGGGAAGAAGGTCTGTACGGCCGAGGGATCCACGGCGGAGGCCAAGGTGCGGGAAGAGCCGCACGGTTCGACCCTGGTGACCGTCCCCAACCACCTCGACTGCCTGGTGCGGCTCCAGCTGGGCCAGGTCGACGCGGTGGTCAACGACAACGCCCTGGCGGCCGGCCAGGCCGCCCAGGACCCCTCCGTGCAGCTGGTCGGAAAGCCGTTCACCACCGAACCGTACGGCGTGGCGATGAACCTCAAGGACGTGGACCTGGTACGCCGGGTCAACAAGGTGCTGGAGGACTACCGCAGCGGCGGCGCCAACAGCCCGTGGATGAAGGCGTACCAGCACTGGCTCGCCTCCGGCCTCGGTGAGGCCGACGCCCCGCCGGCACCCGAGTACCGGGACTGACAGCGGGCGGGCGCGAGGAGCGACGAGCACCACCGTTGAGGAGAAGTCGGCGGCAGGGCCGCGGACAGGAGAGGGGACCGATGGCGGTCGCGGGGCCCACCGGGCCGGCCTTGAGCCGCGAGGAGGTGGACCGTGCGCTGGCGAGGCTCGGCGCCGAGCATGAGGCCGTCGAGACCTCGCTGCTCGCCCTCCAGGACCACGCGGGGCGCCGCCTCCTGGAGGGGGCGGAGCTCACCGGCGCCACCAAGATCCGGTGGGCGGCCGCCGAGCTGCTCATCAGCCGGCTGTGGGTGTGCTTCGACGCCTACACGGCGGCCCTGACGGCCGCCCGCGAGCTGCGCGCGCGGCGCCGCTGGCCCGGCCAGGCCGAGCTGTCCGAGCTCACCGAGCTGCTGCGGGGCGGCGGCGTCACCCTGCCCGGCGACGCCACGCTCGCCCTCGCCGCCGAGGGCACCGCCGCCCGCCTGAGCGAGCGGCTGAGCCTCCAGGAGCTCCTGGAGCGGATGAACGGCTGGTACGCCCAGGCGCTCGACGTGATCGTCACCGCCGACGCGGTCTGGTCGGCGCTGCCCGCGCGGATCGACCTGCTGGCCGCGGAGTTGCGGCGCGTCCGCTCCCTGGCGCACTCGGTCGGCGTGCGGCCCGGCGAGCACCCCTCCGGTGACGACCTGGAGCAGATCGCCCTGGAGCTGGCCGCGCTGCGGTCCGAGGTGACGGCCGATCCGCTGGCCTTCTGGGCGGGCGCATCGCCGAGCTCCGCGCCGGGCGGCGGCCGCCCCGACACCGGGCGCTACGACCGCGCGGCCCGCGCCCTGGAGGACGTACGCCGCGAGGTCGAGGCCGTCCTGGACGTCCGGCAGGACGCCGAGCAGCGGCTGCTCCAGGTGCGGGACGTCCTCTCGCGGGCCGACCGCACGCTGACGGAGGCGCGGCAGGCGCGCGCCGAGGTCCTGTCCAGGATCGCGGCGTTCGAGGTGCCTGCGGTGTCGGGCCCGCCGACCGCGCTCTACGAACAGCTGGCGGCGGCGGCCGACCACCGCAGGCACGCGCGGTGGCACCGCCTGTCGCCGCTGCTGGAGAGCCTGGAGCAGCGGGCCGAGGACGAACTGCTCCGGGCCCGCGAGTCGCTGGCCGCGGTGACCGCCCCGCTGGCCGTGCGGGCCGAGCTGCGCGGACGGCTGGACGCGTACCGCGCGAAGGCGGGCAGGCACGGCCTGACGGAGGACTCCTTCCTGATCGAGCGGCACGACGCGGCGCGCCGCATGCTGTGGAGCGCGCCATGTGATCTGGTGGCCGCCGAAATGGCCGTTCTGCGATACCAGCAGGCGCTCGCCGACGCGCTGGCGCCGCCACCGACCGGGGCCTCGGGGCCCGTGGACCGTAGGGGGGAATCTTGAGCGTTGCCTGCCAGCGCCCGGGCTGTGCCGGGGCGTACGAGGACGTGGGCGGCGGTGAGCTGTACTGCGACACCTGCGGGCTGACCCCGGTGGTCTCGCCGCGCGGCATGCTGGCGTCCCCGGCCACGGGGGTGACGGCCGGGGGGCGGGGCTCGGGCCGGAGCGCTCCTTCGGCGCGGTCCGCCTCCGGCTCGTCGTCGGGGTCGTCCCGGTCCTCGACGTCCCGCAGGTCGGTGTCCGGCAGGCTGTCGCGCTCGCTGACCGGCGGTTCCCAGGGGTCCGGGGGCACGGCGGGCACCCGGTCGGTGTCGGTGCGCACCTCGCACTCCTCGCCGGCGCCGGTCTCCGGGCGCGGCAAGCTGGGTGCCGGGCTGGTGAGCGTGCCGGAGGTGCCGCGCCCGGATCCGCGCACGGCGGTGCTGGAGAACCCCGAGGTGCCCGAGCGGAAGCGGTTCTGCAGCAAGGGCGACTGCGGTGCGCAGGTGGGCCGTTCGCGCGGGGACCGGCCGGGGCGCACGGAGGGCTTCTGCACCAAGTGCGGGCACCCGTACTCCTTCGTGCCGAAGCTGCGCGCGGGCGACGTGGTGCACGGGCAGTACGAGGTCGCGGGCTGCCTCGCGCACGGCGGGCTCGGCTGGATCTATCTCGCCGTGGACCGCGCCGTCTCCGACCGCTGGGTGGTCCTCAAGGGCCTGCTGGACACGGGTGACGAGGACGCGCTGGCGGTGGCCGTCTCCGAGCGGCGCTTCCTCGCGGAGATCGAGCACTCCAACATCGTCCGGATCTACAACTTCGTCGAGCACCTCGACCAGCGGACCGGCAGCCTCGACGGCTACATCGTCATGGAGTACGTGGGCGGCAAGTCGCTCAAGGAGATCGCCAACGGGCGGCGGCAGCCCGACGGGCGGCGCGACCCGCTGCCGGTCGAGCAGGCGTGCGCGTACGGCATCGAGGCGCTGGACGCGCTGGGCCATCTGCACAGCCGCAACCTGCTGTACTGCGACTTCAAGGTCGACAACGCCATCCAGCAGCAGGACCAGCTCAAGCTGATCGACATGGGCGCGGTCCGGCGGATGGACGACCACGACAGCGCGATCTACGGCACCGTGGGCTACCAGGCGCCGGAGGTCGCGGAGGTGGGACCGTCCGTCGCCTCCGACCTGTACACGGTGGCGCGCACGCTGGCGGTGCTCACCTTCGACTTCCAGGGCTACACCAACATCTTCGCCGACAGCCTCCCGGACCCCGACAACATCGAGGTCTTCACCCGCTACGAGTCCTTCTACCGGCTGCTCGTCCGGGCGACCGACCCCGATCCGGGGCGGCGGTTCGCGTCCGCGCAGGAGATGGCGGACCAGCTGACGGGCGTGCTGCGGGAGGTCGTCGCGCTCCAGACGGGGCGGCCGCGGCCCGCGCTGTCCACGCTGTTCGGGCCGGAGCTGCGGGTGGTGGACACCCGGCTGTTCGAGGAGGCGGTCTGCGAGACCTCGGTGCTGGGCGCCCGGGTGACGGGCCGCAGGGCGGTGCCGGCCGCGGTGCCCGCGCAGCGGCCGCCCGCGGGCACGGGCGCGGGCCGGGCGGCGGCCGTCGCCCCGCTGGACACCCGGGCCGCGGCGCTGGCCCTGCCGGTGCCGCTGGTCGACCCGAACGACCCCAACGCGGGCTTCCTGGCAGGGCTGCTGGCCTCCCGGCCCGCCGAGCTGTACGCGGCGCTCCAGGCGGCTCCCACGCCCTCGCCGGAGCTGCGGCTGCGGCGCGTGCGGGCCCAGCTGGAGCTCGGCGACGAGGGGCCCGCGGCGAAGGCGATCGAGGCGCTGGAGGCCGCGCACCCCGAGGACTGGCGGGTCGTCTGGTACCGCGGGCTGCACGCGCTGGCCACCGGTGACCGCGAGACGGCCGCGCTGTCCTTCGACGCCGTCTACGACGCCTTCCCGGGCGAGCCCGCGCCGAAGCTGGCGCTGGGGGTGTGCGCGGAGGTGCTGGGGCAGCTCGACAACGCCGCCGAGTACTACCGCCTGGTGTGGGAGACGGACCAGAGCTTCGTCGGCGCCGCGTTCGGGCTGGCCCGGGTGCGGCTGTCCGCCGGTGACCGGGCGGGCGCCGTGGCCGCGCTGGAGTCCATACCGGAGGCGTCCATCCACTGCACGGCGGCACGGGTCGCGGCGGTACGGGCCCGGCTGCGCGGACGCCTCCCCCAGGACGTGCGGCTGGACGACCTGCTGGCCGCGGCCGGCCAGGTGGAGCGGCTCGCGGACTTCGGGCTGGACGCCGTGCGGCGGGAGCGGCTGTGCACGGAGGTGCTCGGCACCGCGCTGGACCGGGTGCTCTCGGGCCCCCCGGGCGCTGTCGCGCCCTCCGGGGGCACCGCCGCGCTGCTCGGCTGCGGCCTGGACGAGCGCGGGCTGCGGTTCGGGCTGGAGCGCTCGTACCGCGTGCTCGCGCGCCTCGCCCAGCGCGGTGAGGAACGGATCGAACTGGTGGAGCGGGCCAACCGTTTCCGCCCCAGGACATGGGTGTGATCGATGTCGCAACTGCCGCGCCCCCCACAGCTGACGGTATGTCCCTCCTGCCACGAGCCGCTGGAACCGGCCGACAATTTCTGCGGCGGCTGCGGTGCCGATCTCTCGGCGCCGCCGCTGCCGGCCGGGCCTCCCGCGGCGCCGCGGGAGGCGCCGGAGGGGCGCGCGGCCGCGCGGGCGGCCGGCCGGACCGCCCCGGGGCCGCCGCCCGGCGGTGATGCCTCCGCGGCGCCCGGGACCGGCCCGGACCCGCGCGAGGCGCGCGCGTTCGGGGGTGTGCCCGCGCAGGCGGCGCACGGTGCCTTCGGCGCGCCGCCGGAGCCGGGCCACGCGCACCCCGGCGCGGACGGCACCGGCAGGATCTGCGGGTCCTGCCGATCCGGCATGATCGACAAGGACGGGTACTGCGAACACTGCGGTCATGCACAGCCGCGCGAACGGGATCACATGGAGCACCAGTTGCCAGGCGTCGCGGCGGTCAGCGACCGCGGCCTGCGCCACCACCGGAACGAGGACGCGTACGCCGTGTCCACCGTGGCACTCGCGGACGGCGGCCCCGCCACCGTCGCCGTCGTCAGTGACGGCGTGTCGTCCGCGACCCGGCCCGACGAGGCGTCGGCGGCCGCGTGCGCCGCGGCGCGCGAACGGCTCGTGACGGCCCTGCCCGCGGGCACGGACCCCCGGCAGGCCACCCACGACGCGATCGTCCAGGCCGCCGAGGCGGTCACCGCGCTCGCCTCGGCACCTGCCGCGGACGAGGCGCGGCGGCACGAGGGGTACCGCCACGAGAACGCCCCCGCCTGCACCATCGTCAGCGCGGTCATCACGGGCGACCTCCTGACGGTCGGCTGGATCGGCGACAGCCGCGCCTACTGGGTGCCGGAGGACCGCGCCACCCAGCCCGCCCGGCTCACCGAGGACGACTCGTGGGCCGCCCAGATGGTCGCGGCGGGCCTGCTGACGGAGACCGAGGCGTACGCGGACGAGCGCGCCCACGCGATCACCGGCTGGCTGGGCGCCGACGCGTACGAGGTCGAGCCGCACACCGCGTCGTTCCACCCGGACCGGGAGGGCGTCGTCATCGTGTGCACCGACGGGCTGTGGAACTACGCGGAATCCGCCGAGCACATGGCCGCGATCACCCCGCCGGACGCCCGTCAGCGGCCCCTGGAATGCGCGCGGCGGCTGCTGGCCCACGCGCTCGACGGAGGGGGCCACGACAACGTAACAGTGGCGGTCCTGCCGTTCCCGCTGCCGCTCGAAGGGGCAGGATCGGCCTGACGCGCGTGTCCACGGGGGGATGCACGCCGCGGTGCCGGGCGCGCGGCCGCCCCCGCCCACTTGTTGCTTTGTCGAGTACCGAGGAGCGGATCAGATGGCCAATTTCTCGAAGCCGGGCGTGCCCCGGTTCGCGGTCGAGGTGTATCAGAACGCCCATCTGCCGGAGGGCGGCCGCGATGTCGACGCGATCGTCACGGTCACCTCGACCGGCGGCGGCACGACCGGAGAGACGCCCATCCCGGCCCAGCTCTCGCCGGCGGGGTACGCGCCCCGCGCGCAGGCCCCGGACGCCGCCGTCGTCATCATGGTCGACTGCTCGGGCTCGATGGAATATCCGCCCACCAAGATGCGCAACGCCCGTGATGCCACCGCCGCCGCTGTCGACACCCTGCGCGACGGCGTGGCCTTCGCCGTGGTGGCCGGAACGCACCAGGCGAAGGAGGCGTATCCCGGCGGCGGCCGGCTCGCGGTGGCCGGTCCCGTCACCCGGCAGCAGGCCAAGGAGGCGCTGTGCAAGCTCACTCCGGGCGGCGGCACCGCGATCGGCACCTGGCTGCGCCTGGCCGACCGGCTGCTGGATGCCTCCGGTGCCGCGATACGCCACGGCATCCTGCTGACCGACGGCCGCAACGAGCACGAGGAGCCGGAGGCGCTGCGGGCCACGCTGGACGTGTGCGCGGGCCGGTTCACCTGTGACGCGCGGGGTGTGGGGACGGACTGGGAGGTCAAGGAGGTCACCGGCATCGCCTCGGCGCTGCTGGGCACGGCCGACATCGTCGCCGATCCGGCCGGGCTGGCCACGGACTTCACCCGCATGATGACGGCCGCCATGGGCAAGGAGGTCGCGGACGTCGCGCTGCGGCTGTGGACCCCGCAGGGCGCGGAGGTGCGGTTCGTCAAGCAGGTCGCGCCGTCGATGGAGGACCTGACCGGCAGGCGTGCGGAGACGGGGCCGCGCACGGGCGACTATCCGACGGGCTCGTGGGGCGACGAGTCGCGGGACTACCACGTGTGCGTACGGGTGCCGAGTGCCGCGGTGGGCGAGGAGATGCTGGCCGCGCGGGTCTCGCTCGTGCTGCCGGCACCGGACGGCTCCCCGCCGGAGGTGCTCTCGCAGGGGCTGGTCCGGGCCATCTGGACGGACGACCCGGCGGCGTCGACGTCCATCAACCCCCAGGTGGCCCACTACACCGGCCAGGCCGAGCTGGCCGAGGTCATCCAACAGGGCCTGGACCTGCGGAAGTCGGGTGACGCCGACGGGGCCACGGCCAAGCTCGGCCGCGCCGTGCAGCTGGCGAACCGGTCCGGCAACGAGGACACCGCGAAACTCCTGGCGAAAGTGGTGGACGTCGTGGACGCCACGACGGGTACTGTGCGGCTGAAGGCGAAGGTCACGGCCGAGGCCCGGATGACGCTCGAAACGCGCTCGACCAAGACCGTACGAGTGAAGAAGTAGCGAGGAACGGCGCGGGGGGCGCGCGGTGGCCGTCACGGCCGCGGTGGAGCCTCCCGGCGGCGGACCGGCCGGGGTTCACGCCACCGGTCCGGGCCGGGCTCGCCCCGGCCCGGTGGCGGCCCGGCGGTCACCGGTACGCGACCCGGTGAGACGATCCGGTGCGAGCGACCGGTGCACAGACCGGCGACGAAACGGCACACAAGGGGGATCAACCGACATGCCGACCTGCCCGAACGGCCACCAGTCGGCGGCCGACGACTGGTGCGAGGTGTGCGGCCACCGGATGTCGGCGGCCGCCCCCGCGGGTGCCGTGCCCCCGCCACCACCACCCTCCGCACCGCCCCTGTCCGGCCCGGGCGGTGGCTATTACGGGGAGACGACCGTCCAGGCGGAGCTGTGCCCGCGGTGCCGTACGCCGCGTGAGGCGCAGGCGCCGTTCTGCGAGGAGTGCCGGCACAACTTCCTGACGCACACGGGGGCTTCGTTCGGCCCGCCGCCGGTGCCCCAGGCCCAGGACCTCCAGTCCGCGCCGCCACCGGCCCCGCAGCACACGCAGCCGCCGCAGTCGTACGAGTACTACGGTTCGCGTCCGTCCCGGATCAACCGCCCGGCCGAGCCGCTCACTCCGGAGTCCCACCCGGCGACGCCGTCGTACGGTGACGACGACTGGATGCTCTCGCCGCCGAACTCCGCGCCGGCGCCGTCGTATCCGTACCAGGAGCACGCGTCGCCGTACCAGGAGCACGCGCCGTATCAGGAGCACGCGGCCGAGGGGGTGCCGCAGGGCGTGCCGCCGCAGGCCGGGCCGCCCGCCGCGGCCGCGGGCTGGACGGCGGTGGTGGCGCCGGACCGCGACTACTTCCTGGCGATGATGAACCGCAGCGGGCCGGAGGCCGCCGGGCTGAACCTGCCCGCGTACTCCCCCGAGCTCCAGCTTCCGCTGAACGGCCCGCAGGTGACGATCGGCCGCCGCCGGCACAGCACCGGGGAGTCCCCGGACATCGACCTGTCCCGGCCGCCGGAGGATCCGGGCGTCTCGCACCAGCACGCCATGCTGGTGCAACAGCCGGACGGCAGCTGGGCGGTCGTCGACCAGGACTCCACCAACGGCACGACGGTCAACGGCTCGGAGGAGCCCATCCAGCCGTACGTGCCGGTGCCGCTCCACGACGGCGACCGGGTGCACGTCGGCGCCTGGACCACGATCACGCTCCGCCGGGGCTGAACTCCCGGTCCAGGGGCCAGCGCCAGGGACCGTCCGGGCTGTCCAGCCAGGCCCACTGACGGTCCCCGGCCACGGTCAGGCCGTAGCGGTCGCGCGGCGGACGGCCTTCGTCGTGCCACAGGGCGAGGGCATCCGCCGGTGCCATCCGGCTGACCGCCAGCAGGAATTGGAACTGATCGTTCCGCAGCAGGCGCCAGGGGATGCCGCTCCGGTCAGGCAGCGGTGGCACAGCGGCACCACGCAGCGGCACGAAGTAGGCGGGGGTGTGCAGGAACCGCCCCTCCGCGTGCGCCGCGTCCGTGACCCGCAGGGCGATCAGCCCGGTGGCGAGCGGGGCGAGGATCAGCGCGCCCGGCCTGCTCTGCGCGATCCAGGCGGGCGGCACGGAGGGCAGGGCACAGGTGGCCATGGTCCGGTCGAAGGGGGCGCGTGAGGCACAGCCGAGCGCCCCGTCACCAGTGACGACCGTGGGGTGGAAACCGGCCTCCGCGAGGTGCGCGCGGGCGGCCTCCGTGATCTCGGCGTCGAGATCGACGGTCGTGACGGCGGCGTCCCCGAGGCGGTGCGCGAGCAGGGCGGCGTTGTAGCCGGTGCCCGCGCCGATCTCCAGGACGGCGTGGCCCTCCCGCAGGTCCAGGGCCGTGAGCATCTTGGCCATCAGAGACGGCTGACTGCTGGAGGAGATCAGCTCACCGTCCCGGACGTACGTGGCCAGCGGCTCGTCCACATAGACCCCGGTCAGCCAGGCCTCACGCGCCCGGGGGTCCGGGTCGGCACGGGAGCGCCGCCGGTATCCGCCGGGCGCGCCCACGTAGTAGTACGGCACGAACAGCTCGCGCGGGACCTGCTCGAAGGCGGCCCGCCACCGGGGGTCGGCCAGCTCGCCGCGGGCGATCAGCTCCCGCACGAGCCCGGCGCGCAGAGCGGCCGCGAGCTCTCGGTCGTAGGCGTCATCGGCCATGTCTCCAGGGTGCGCCGCCACGGAGCGGGGTGCGAAGGCGGCCCGGCGCGCGAGCGGCCTCCGAAAGGCGATGGTCCTACTTCTCAGGTCGTCGGCCGTGTGGTCTGAGACCATGGAGGGGTGATTGAGATTCCGCGCGGCACACTGCAGGAGCAGACGTTTTACGAGCAGGTGGGCGGCGAGGAGACCTTCCGGCGCCTGGTCCACCGCTTCTACCAGGGGGTCGCCGAGGACCCGCTGCTGCGGCCGATGTATCCGGAGGAGGACCTCGGCCCCGCCGAGGAGCGCCTGGTCCTCTTCCTGATCCAGTACTGGGGCGGCCCCCGTACGTACAGCGACAACCGCGGCCACCCGCGGCTGCGGATGCGGCACGCGCCCTTCGCGGTGGACCGCGCCGCGCACGACGCGTGGCTGCGGCACATGCGGGTGGCGGTCGACGAGCTGGAGCTCTCCGCGGCGCACAGCGAGCAGCTGTGGAAGTACCTGACCTACGCCGCCGCCTCGATGGTCAACACCGAGGGCTGAGCCCGAGCGGGGCGCCGGTCCCGGCGCTCCCGCCCGCGGTCACGGCGCGCCTCAGGCGGGCGTGACCGTCAAGCCCTGCAGGCCGCCTGTGCGCACGGCGACCGAGCCGTACGGCGTGCGCAGGCGCAGCCAGCCGCCCGCGGCGAAGAGCGCCAGCGGCTCGGGGCCGAGGGCGAGCGCGGCACCGGTCCGGCCCGCGGCGGGCCCGGCGGCCGCCGCTGTCCGTACGGGCCGCAGGAAGCCCAGCGACTGGGCGGCGTGCACCGCGCGCAGCGGCAGCACCGTCCCGCCCAGGGTGCGGGACCAGATCTCCCGGCCGATGCGGTCGCGCTCGACGCGCGTGCGCCGCTGCTCGGGCAGGGCCTCGTCCCGGGTGCGGAACTCGGCGACGGCGGCGGCCACGGCGCCCCGCACCGCCTCCACGTCGGGCAGGCCCTCGACGCGCTGCCAGCCGCTGCGCGGGGGCAGCACACCGGCCCACGGCGGCCCCGTGACCGCCTCGGGGACGACCACGACCGGCCCGGCGCCGGGAGCCGCCTCCGCCGCGTCCAGGGCGTCGGCGAGCTGGCCGGCGGAGACGGTGGTGTCCAGCACGGTCCGCTCCGCGCCCGCCGAGGGCTCGGCGAGCCGCGCGGTGCGGATGGCGAGGACCTCGAAGGACGGCGGGCGGCCGAAGACGCCCAGCACCCCGCCGCTCGCCTGGATCCGGACCGCGGCGGCCCGGTCGTAGTGGATCAGCCGGGCCAGGAAGGCGGCCAGGTCGGCCGCCTCCCCGGCATCGGCGAAGCACAGCCGCTGCCCGTACGGAACGGATCGCTCCGTCATGCGGCGACGGCCCCCTTCCCGGCGGGACGGCTCTCCGGCTCCCCGGCGTCGTCCCGGTACTCCTCCAGGAAGGCCCGCTCCTCGGCGGTGATCCGCCGCGGGCGGCCGGCCTGGAAGTCGAACGGCACGACGACGGTGGTGGCCTTCACGTACACCCGGTCCTCGTCCTTGACCTCATAGGCGACGGTCATGGACGCCGCACCCAGCTTCGTCACCCACGTCTCGACGGTCACCGGGGCATGCCGGTGCACCAGGGGACGCAGATAGTCGATCTCATGCCGGGCCACGACGGAGCCGCCCGTGAAGGACGCGCTCCCCTCCCCGGGCGCCAGCCGGAACATGAAGTCGATCCGCGCCTCTTCGAGATAGCGGATGAAGACCACGTTGTTCACATGGCCGAACGCGTCCATGTCCGACCAGCGCATGGGGCACGAGTACACGTGACGCGCCACGGTCAGCCCCGGGTGAGCTTCTTGTAGGTGGCCCGGTGCGGACGGGTCGCGTCCGCACCGAGGCGCTCGATCTTGTTCTTCTCGTACGACTCGAAGTTGCCCTCGAACCAGTACCACTTGGAGTCGCCCTCGTAGGCGAGGATGTGCGTGGCGACCCGGTCCAGGAACCAGCGGTCGTGCGAGATGACCACGGCCGCACCGGGGAACTCCAGCAGCGCGTTCTCGAGCGAGGAGAGGGTCTCGACGTCGAGGTCGTTCGTCGGCTCGTCGAGGAGCAGCAGGTTGCCGCCCTCCTTGAGCGTCAGCGCCAGGTTCAGACGGTTGCGCTCACCACCGGAGAGGACACCGGCCGGCTTCTGCTGGTCCGGGCCCTTGAAGCCGAAGGCGCTGACGTACGCGCGGGACGGCATCTCGACCTGGCCGACGTTGATGTAGTCCAGCTCGTCGGAGACGACGGCCCACAGCGTCTTCTTGGGGTCGATGCTGGCGCGGCCCTGGTCGACGTAGGAGATCTTGACGGTGTCGCCGACCTTGATCGAGCCGGAGTCCGGAGTCTCCAGGCCCTGGATCATCTTGAAGAGGGTCGTCTTGCCGGCGCCGTTCGGGCCGATGATGCCCACGATGCCGTTGCGCGGCAGCGTGAACGAGAGGTCTTCGACGAGCACCTTGTCGCCGAAGCTCTTGGAGAGGTTGTTGACCTCGACGACGATGGAACCCAGGCGCGGGCCCGGCGGGATCTGGATCTCCTCGAAGTCCAGCTTCCGCATCTTGTCGGCCTCGGCCGCCATCTCCTCGTAGCGAGCGAGACGCGCCTTGGACTTGGTCTGCCGGCCCTTGGCGTTGGAGCGGACCCACTCCAGCTCTTCCTTGAGGCGCTTGGCGCGCTTCGCGTCCTTCTGCCCCTCCACCTTGAGGCGGGTGGCCTTCTTCTCGAGGTAGGTCGAGTAGTTGCCCTCGTACGGGTGCGCCCGGCCGCGGTCGAGCTCGAGGATCCACTCGGCGACGTTGTTGAGGAAGTAGCGGTCGTGGGTGACGGCGACGACAGCGCCCGCGTACTTCGAGAGGTGCTGCTCCAGCCAGTTCACCGACTCGGCGTCGAGGTGGTTGGTGGGCTCGTCGAGGAGGAGCAGGTCGGGGGCCTCGAGCAGCAGCTTGCAGAGCGCGACGCGGCGCTTCTCGCCACCGGAGAGGTTGACGACCGGCCAGTCGCCGGGCGGGCAGCCCAGCGCGTCCATGGCCTGCTCGAGCTGTGCGTCGAGGTCCCAGGCGTTGGCGTGGTCCAGGTCCTCCTGGAGCTTGCCCATCTCCTCCAGCAGCGCGTCGGAGTAGTCCGTCGCCATCAGCTCGGCGATCTCGTTGAAGCGGTTGAGCTTCCCCTTGATCTCCGCGACGCCGTCCTCGACGTTCTCCAGGACGGTCTTGGACTCGTCGAGCTTCGGCTCCTGCATCAGGATGCCGACGGTGTAGCCCGGGGAGAGGAACGCGTCACCGTTGGAGGGCTGCTCCAGGCCGGCCATGATCTTGAGCACCGTGGACTTACCGGCACCGTTGGGCCCCACGACACCGATCTTCGCGCCGGGCAGGAAGTTCAGCGTCACGTCATCGAGGATGAGCTTGTCGCCGTGCGCCTTGCGCGTCTTGCGCATGGTGTAAATGAACTCAGCCAAGATAAACCGTCCGGCAATCGAGAAGGGCCAATGTGCGGCTCCGCCGCGTGAGGGCAGATACACCCCATCATGCCGGACTGGTAGCCCCGGGCGGAAACGGGTTGGTCACACCCGTGCGCGATCGGACGGTGTGCGGACCGGTGACGACGGCCGCCCGGCCTTGCAGTTCGTGGCCAGGCGGCAGCTCCGATCCTGTGGTCTGCGGTCAGGCGGCAGCCGTCCGGTCCCGTGGTGCGCGGCCAGGCAGCAGCCGTACCCGTCCCGTGGTGTGCGGGCGGGAGCGGCCCGCCCGCACACCTGGCCCGGCCCGGGATCACTCCCCGGAGGCCGCCTTCTGCTGGCGCAGGAGATAGACCGCTCCGCTGCCGACGACGATCAGGGCGATCGCCACGCCCGCGAACGTGGGGTCGGTGCGGTTGCCGCCCGTCTCGGCGAGATCACCCTCGGCGGAGGCGTTGACCACGTCCTTGCCGGTGCCGCCGGCCGAGGCCGGGCGCATCCGGGACGCGCGCTCCGCCTTGGTGCCCGTGCCCGCCGCCGTGCCGCCGTCGGTGGCGACGGCCGCGCCGCTCTCCGCGGTCATGCAGTCCAATATCCCGGAGAACGTCCTGGTGAAGCCGTTGGGGCCCTTGAGCGTGAACCTGTACGCCTGGTCCTCGCCCACCTTCACGAAGGTCGTCTCCGAGCGGCCCGCGGGGACGGAGTGCCTGGTCCCGTCGAGATCGAAGGCGAACGGGGCGTCGCCCTTGTTGTCGGCGGTGATGTCCACGCCGCCCTTGGCGCAGTTCTTCTTGGCGGACAGGGCCGGTATGGCGCCCTTCTCCGCCCAGGTCGCGGTGGCCGTGCCGGAGACGGTGCTCTCGCTGGAGCCGGCCAGGATCTGGCTCTGCGTGGTGGTGCGGTCGCCGATGAAGACCCGGCCGACCGGCGCCTTGGTGACGGCGGCGGCCTTCAGGGACAGCGAGCCGTCACGGGCGCCGGGCCGCACGTCGAAATAGAGCTCGCCCCCGTCGCCGGTGGAGGTGACCGGCTTGCCCTCCTTGTCGACGATCTTCACGCCCTTGGCCCCGGCGTCCCCGGCCGGGGTGACGGTGACGCTGCTCGCGCTGGTGCGGACGGTGACCGGGCCGAGCCGGCCGCCGGACTTCCCGGAGACTGCCGACGGGGTCAGCGTCAGGGACGCGGGGGGCTCCTCGACGTCCTGCGCGTTCTTGTAGAGGTAGTCGGCGAGCTTCTCGGCCGCGCCGTCCTTGGCGTCGACCTGGACGCCGTCCGAATAGCGCCAGATCGCGACCTGGGTGCCCGCGGCGGCGGTGTTCGCGTCGAGCGGGCCCGAGTCGGCGTCCTTGGCGAGCGCAGCGAGGTCGTTCACCTGGGGGTAGGAGTGCTGGAGGATCCAGCGGATCCTGCCCGCGTTCTTGTTGCCGTGAAGGGGCGACTCGCCCCAGCCGACCTCTTTGTACTTCGCGCCGTCCACGGTGCTGGTGAGTATGTCGACGCAGTACGTCTGGAGCGAGCCACCGCCCTCGACCTTCATCTCGAACAGGCCCGCCTGCATGTCGCCGGTCTTCCGCCGGTCGTGGACGACGGCTCCCGAACCGGCTGTGATCCTGCCGAGGGTGGCGCTGACGCCGCCCGAATTCCTCGGCGCGTCCTCCGCGGCGGCGGGGCCCACCACGACTATCGTGCCTACCGCAGCCAGTCCCGACACCAAGGCCGCTGCGGCAAGGCGGGCAGCTCCCCGCCTCTTGACAGAAGTCATCGATTTCCTTCCGGGCGCGCGCAGAACCATGTCGATACGCCTCGCCAGCGAACTCAAAACTCAGAAGCCCCCGTTGCCACGTGCTGCGAACGTGATCTTAAAGAGCGGGCGCGACGGCTTCCCCACCGAGGGCTCCGCCCAACCGATCCGAATCGGAATCGTTATCGGAGAAGGCCGTCTGACCTGGCATTATCGATAAATCGGCGGGACAAACCACCCATTTCACAAGGGTGTTGCCCCGGCTGCGACCTCGCCCGCTCCGGCGGCTCCCGCACTTGTCGCCCCCACTCCGACGACTCCCGGACCCATCGGCGGACCGACCGGAGCGGGCCCTCGCGCGCCTGGCGGAGCCATCGCCTCCGCTCTCGCTCCCGCCATCCGCACCGGCTCGACCGGCAGCGGCCTGGCCGGTGACACCCTGCGGAACGCCGAGGTGCCCCGGGTGAGGTCGTGCCCGATCGACACCGCGTCAATGTCCGCCGACAGCCACCGCTTTCCGTCCCGCTCCTGATCCTGGATCCGCAACTTTCCCTGCACGATGAGCGGTTCGCCGATCGTGACCGAAGCCACCACGTTCGCGGCCAGCGTGCGCCAGGCGCGCACCGTGTAGAAGCTTGTGTACGCGTCGATCCACTCGTCCCGGCCGCGGTCCCAGCGGCGCACCGTCGCCGCGAGCCGGAACCGCGAGACCGCCGAGCCGTTCGCCACCTCCCTGTAGTCCGGCTGCGTCGCGACATTCCCCACGACCGTCACCAATGTCTCGTTCATCCGAGCCGCCTCCCCCACCGCGTTGGACCTGCTGCGACCCCCATGCTGCCCTCGCTCGCACAAGCCCGCTGAGGACTGTGGACGACGAGCGTTTTGTGGATAACTCCGTCACCCGTGAGGGGACCGACCGGGTCGGCCTCACGGGTGACGGACGCGGCGGGACCGCGTTCTGTAGATGACGGTCCGTGAGATGACGGTCCGGGAAGTGACGGTCCGGGAAGTGACGGTCCGCCAGATGACAGTCAGGCAATGGCGACCCGGCGGATATCGGCCCGCACAGGCCACTCAAGGCAGGCGCGGGCGGCTACGATCCGCCCGCCGCGATCACGAACTGCGCGCGCACCTCCCGGTACCGCAGCAGCTCCGCCGCCACCGGCTCCAGCACCCGCTCCCGGCCGCACCCCGCCGCCGCACCCCGCAGGCGCCGCTCCGTCTCCAGGCCGTACCGCCGCGCCGGGCCCCGCGCCAGCACCCGGCAGCACCAGGTGAGGACCGGGCCGCCCACGCCACCGCCCGTCAGCAGCAGCCCGGGAGCCCACCACTCGCCCCCGACGATCTCCGCCGCCAGGCCCATCAGCCACACCGTTCCCGCCAGTTGCAGTCCCAGGAGCGCGCCCTGCATCGCTCCGGCCACCGCCCACCAGCCGGGGCGTGCCGGGCGCGCGCCCCCGCGCGTGCGCCAGGTGCTCACCCGCCCTGAGCGCGTACGTGAACTGCCCGGATCTGCGGAGCCCTTGCTTCCGGAACGCTTGACCGGCTTTGAGGCGGCCGCGAAGCGCGGGAGGGGGAAGCGGGCCTGCCTACCGGGCGCACCCCCGGGCGCGGAGCGCCGGCCGGCGCCGCCGATCGCGCCGACCATCCGACCCCGGCCACCGGGACCGGCAGCACCGCCGACACCACCAGCACCACCGGAACCCGCACCGCCCGTTCCCACGAGCCCGGCGGGCACCAACCCGGAGGCGCCGGACTCCTGGACCACGAGCGCGGGGGCCTGGACGGGAGCTTGGGCGGGGCCGACCGTCTCCCCCGGTCCCCGCCGTCGACCGCTCCCGTTCATCGGTGCGCCGGACGTCCCGGCGCCCTGTGTCTCCGTGCGGGGGCCGCCGCCCTTGGCGTGGCGGCCCCCCACTCCCGTGCGTGGCCCGCGTGTGCGCAGGCCCACCCCGGTCCGTCCGGTCCAGCGGTTCACCATGGCCGCCGCCTCCGAGGCCGCCGTGTCGAGGGCGTCCGCCAGGCCCTCCGCGCCCCGGCCCGCCGCCTCCCGTACCGCCTGGGCCCAGGGGTCGGGCAGCCCGGCGGACGCCTCGTAGGCCAGGGCCCGTACCGCCTGTTCCACCAGGGGCCGGGACACCGTGCGGCACGGCGAGGACGCGAGCTCGGCGAGGGCTCCGAGGGTGTCGGCGGCCGCGGGGATGTCGATCGCACTCCCGCTCACGCGCCCGCCCGTACGCCCGAGTGCGATCCGCTGTGCGCTCTCCTTCACGCGCGCTGCCTTCCGCGCCCCCCGCTTCCGTCCGAACCAGTGGTGGGCCAGCGTCCACGACGTCCCGCACGCGCGATCCGCGTCGCGCAGCCACGCGCGCTCCGCCGCGAGGCCGGCGGCCTGGGCGCCCACCGCCTCCGCCAGCCGGTCCTCGAACTCCTGCCGCGCCGCCTCCGTCAGCCCCGGCCGGCCCTTGGCCACGTAGGCGGGCCGCAGCCGCGCGGAGACGCCGTCCACATCGGCGACCAGGCGCCGCTCGGCCACGTTCCGCCCGGCCGTGAACTGGGTGAGGGTCTCGCGCAGTTCGCCCACCCCGGCCCCCGTGAGCGCCGACAGGGCCAGCACGACGGCGCCCGGCTCGCCGTGTTCGCCCAGGGCCAGCCCGTCCTCGTCGAGCAGCCGCCGCAGGTCGTCCAGCACCTGGTCGGCGGCGTCCTCCGAGAGCCGGTCCACCTGGTTGAGCACCACGAAGGTGACCTCGGCGTAGCCCGCCAGCGGCCGCAGATAGCGCTCGTGCAGCACCGCGTCCGCGTACTTCTCCGGGTCCACCACCCAGATCACCGCGTCCACCAGGCCCAGCAGCCGGTCCACTTGCTCGCGGTGGCCGGACGTCGCGGAGTCGTGGTCGGGCAGGTCCAGCAGGACGAGCCCGTGCATGCCCGGGTCGTACGGGCGGACCGGCTGCCGGCGCGCACGCGCCGGGATGCCGAGCCGGTCCAGCAGCCCCTCCGCGCCGTCCGCCCGGTCCGTCCACGCGCACGCGATCGGCACGGCCGTCGTCGGCCTGCGCACCCCGGCCTCCGAAAGCTGTGTCCGGGCGAGGGCGTTGAAGAGGGTCGACTTGCCGCTGCCCGTCGCCCCGGCGATCGCCACGACCGTCAGGTCCAGCGAGTGCCGCTGCCGGGCCGCCGCCTCCTCCAGCACCCGCCCCGCCTCCGCGAGCGTCCGCCGGTCCAGCCGCGCTCGTGACAGCCCCACGAGCTCGCGCAGGGCGTCCAGGCGGGGCCTCAGGACGGCACCGATCGGGGGTGTGGGAGTGGCGTCAGGCGCGTACAAGGAGCGCTCGGGTGTGATCGCACGCTCCTGTGGAGCGCCGTCCTCGGCGTGGACCGTGCGCCCAGCGCTCGGCGCCTCCGGGGCAGCGTACGGACGGGGCGCGCGCTCTGGGCGCGCACGCCGCGCGATCAGCCCGTCGTCCCATGTGCCACGCGCGGCCTCGGGGACAGGCTTCTCGTCGCCTTTCTCGCGACTGTCGGACGTGGACACGGCGGTCACCTCTCCTTCTGGAGTACCGACAGCGCGGCGATGAGTTCGACCTGGTGGTCGGGGGTGATGTCGAGCGCTTCGAGCGGCGCGGTCCGGCGGTCGCGCTCTCCTTCGAGCACCCGTTCAAGACAGTCGGCCAGCAGGTGCGCGCCTCGGTCGCGCAGCCGCAGCACGCCCTGCGGACCGAGCGTCCCGGCGAGGATCTCCCCCGCCGTACGGGACCTGCGGCCGCCCAGCAGCGACACGGCGAGCAGGGCGCCGGCCCGGTCCGGGTCGAGGCCCGTGCCGCGCTCGGCGGCCCGCACCGCCTCCTCCGCGACCTCCTCCAGGCAGCGGCGCCAGCGGCGCACGGCCACGCCGATCCGGCCGATCGCCCCGTCCGGGTCGCGCGGCGCGAGCACGGTGCCGGCGGCCGGGTCGCCCGCGCACGCCGCGGCGATCTCCTCGTCGGCGGCGGCGACGGAGCAGCTCAGCACCGCCGCCAGGGAGCTGGTGAGCGCGGTGAGCAGTTCGTCCGCGGTGCTGTCCTGCGGGTGTCCGCGCCAGTGCGTGAGCGCGTCACCGGCGAGCACCTCGCCCGCGGCGACCTCCTGCCGCACCCGCTCGCCCGCCCGGCCGTACGCGTCCTCCACCCGCTGGAGCAGCCGTACGGCCGCGGCGTGCTGCATCGCGGCGGCCCCCGCGAGACCGGGCAGCCGGGACCCCAGCGAGGCCAGCAGCCCCGCGGCCGTGCGGGCGGACGCGACGGTGTGCGCCGCCGGGTCCTGCGCCCGCTGGTCGAGCCAGGCCCGCAGCCCGGCGACGGCCGTGGCGGGCAGCAGTCCGTTTCCGCCGCCCGCGGACTCCGGGAGTTCCGGGATCGTGAACCGTGGCACGTCGCCGAGACCCGCCGCCGCCAGCAGCGCGCCGTAGTGCCGGGACACCTCGGCGGCCACCTGGTGCGGCACCCGGTCGAGGACGGTGACGAGCGTGACGTCGAGCTCCTTCGCCGTGCGCAGCAGGTGCCACGGCACCGCGTCGGCATATCTGGTCGCGGTGGTGACGAGCACCCAGATGTCGGCGGCGCAGATCAGTTCGGCGGCGAGGTCGCGGTTGCGGGCGACGAGGGAGTCGATGTCGGGGGCGTCGAGCAGGGCGAGTCCGAGCGGAAGGCTCCGGTCCGTCTCGATGCGCAGCGCGGGGAGTTCCTCGGGGTCGTCGCCCCGGCCGTCCTCCTCCCGGCCGGCCGCGTCGCACCCGCCCTGGGCGTGCGGCGTGCGCCCGGCGTGCGGCTCCAGCAGCTCGCGCGGGTCGAGCCGGTCGTGAGTCCCCATCAGCTCCTGCATCTGCCGCAGGTCGCAGGGGTCGTACGCGGTGATCTCCTGGGCCGGGACCCACATCCTGCGCAGCTCCGGCAGCACCCGTCGGCCCGCGAACCAGTGGTGGTCGTCCGGGTGACAGACCAGCACTGGCGTGCGGGTCGTCGGCCGTAGGACCCCCGCCGCAGTGACCCGGCGGCCCACCAGGGAGTTGACGAGGGTGGACTTGCCGGCCCCGGTGGACCCCCCGACGACCGCCAGGAGCGGCGCTTCGGGGGCGCACAGCCGGGGCACCAAGTAGTCATCGAGTTGCGCCAGGAGTTCGGCACGGTTTCGACGGGCGCGAGCGGCGCCGGGGAGGGGGAGCGGGAAGCGTGCGGGGTCGACACGGTCACGCAGTGCGGACAGCGCGTCGAGCATCCGGGGCCGTACGTCCAAGGTCGCCACACGTGCAGAATGCCCAATTCTGGTGTGATTTTGAAGCGTATAGCCCATGGCGCGCGAGGCGTGGCGAATGGGACTCAGGCATAACGAGTGCACAACACCCGACGCCTGGGGCGTGAAAAACGGTGCAAGATTCGTACCTGCCTGCGATTATCAGGACCGCTTCACCAAACCTGCACATCGTGTCACGGAGGTGAAGCAACCGGGACGGGGCGAACGGAGCCCTATCCTTGTCCCCGGCACGGTCACGGCACCACCGAGCCTGGGGCTTCACCCGTTCGCCGACCGCCGTACACCGGCCCCCGTAGCTCAGTGGATAGAGCAGGCGCCTTCTAAGCGCTTGGCCGCAGGTTCGAGTCCTGCCGGGGGCGCTCCGCTTGTGCCGCACGCCCCTCCCTGCCGGGAGGGGCGTTTTTTGCTGGTCGGGGGGAGGCTAGCGGGCGGGTCGTAGTGGGGGTGTAAGGCCGCGTCCGGTTCCCGGGCGCGAACGCTTTTTGGGGGGTGGGTGCAAGAAGGGAGGGGGCCGCGGAAGGCGTGGCCCGTGGAAGGGGAGGTCCGTGGCGACGGACGAGGAACTGCTGGCGCGTTCGGGAACCGACGCGTCGGCCTTCGAACCGCTCGTGGAGCGCCATTCGAGGGCACTGCACGGCTACTTCACGCGCCGGGCGCCCGGCGCGGCGGACGATCTGCTGGCCGAGGCGTGGCTGCGGGCCTACGCGGGGCGCGGCACCTACGACGCGGCCCGCGGGCCCGTCCGGCCGTGGCTCTTCGGTGTGGCCCGCAACGTGCTGGCCGCGCACTGGCGCGGCCAGGAACGCCCCGAGGCGGCGGCCGCGCTCGCCGGTGAGGCGAGCAGCGACCCGTGGCACGCCGTCGACCGGAGGCTGGACGCGGCGGCGGTCGCGCCGCTGATGCGCCGGACCCTGGCCGAGCTGCCGGCCGTGGAGCGGGAGCTGCTGCTCCTGATCGCGTGGGAGCAGCTCAGCCCCACCGAGGCCGCGGCCGTCGTCGGTGTCCCCGCGGGCACGGCCAGGTCCCGGCTGCACCGGGCGCGCACCCGATTGCGCGCGGTACTCGGCTCCTCCGCCCCGCTTCCCCTGACAGGAGACCTCGCATGACCGGGCAGCAGGACATGAACGACAGGGACATCCTCGACTTCCCCGGCGCCCGGCGGCTGAAGGCCGCGGGCAAGGTCGCGCCGCCCTCGGCGGACGCCGTCGCCGCGGCGCTGGCCGCGGTGCGGGCGGCGGCCGGCCGGACGGAAGCGGAAGGTGCCGGAACGGCCGTCGAGCTCGAATGGGAGCCGGTGGCCACGGTCGTCCCGGTGCGGACGTGGCGGCGGCGCCTTCCCGTGCTCGCCTCGGCGGCCGCGGTCGTGGCCGTCGTGCTGGGCGTCGCGTTCCAGCCCTGGTCCGACTCCGGGGACGGGCAGGGCAGCTCCCCGGCGGCGCAGCGGACGGCGGCGCAGGAGCGGACGGGGACGGCGCCGTACTGGAAGGTGCGGATGGCGCAGTGGAACCGGAGGAGCGAGCAGCCCCAGCGGCAGGACGAGTCGTACGAGACCGTCTGGCTGAGCCGGAGCGACGTCCGCGGGCAGTCCGGTGGCGGTCCGGTCCAGCTCCACTCCGTCGACATCGCGGGGACGGTCTACCGGATCTGCGGCCAATTGGTCCGGTGGGACGAGCTCGGGAAGCTGCCCACGGACCCGGAGGCGCTGCGGGCCCGGCTCGCCGGGAAGGACACCGGGAAGGCCGCCGGGAAGGACACCGGGGACGAGGACGGGAAGGACGACGCGGAGGGGCTCTTCAACGGTGTCGAGGAGCTGCTCGCCCGCTCCCCCGCCGAACCCCGGCTGCGGGCCGCGCTGTTCAAGGTCCTCACCGGGATTCCCGGAGCGCGGGTGACGGAGGGGGTCAAGGACAGCACCGGGCGCGCCGGCACGGCCGTCGACCTGGACGTCGACACCTGGCGCGAGCGTCTGATCATCGACACCGGGACGTTCCACGTGCTGGAGTCCGTGACCACGGCGCGGAACGACGGCCTGAAGTGGGGGACGCAGCAGCTCCGGGCCGGGGACCTCGTGCTGCGGACCACCTACCTCTCCACCGGGCCCGCCTGGGAGGCGCCGAAGCCGGACCCGCGGACCCTGGAGCACCCCGTTCCGACGGGGTCGTCCACCCCGGCGGGGCACTGAGCTCCGTCGCGGTCCCTCCGGCGGGGGCAGCCCGCCGGCAGTGATCTCGATTCGTGATCACTGCCGGCGGAAAGTGCTTCTTGGCCGGGCGGGCGGCAGGCGGTGGACTGGGGTCTGCCGGTGAGCGGCCCGGGACAGCCGGGGCGCCGCCGGGGAGACAGGAGCCAGGCCATGCCCATCGTCACCGTTCACCAGGGTCCGCGCAGCGTCGAGCTCAAGCGGGAGCTGGTCAAGCAGATCACCGACTCGTTCGTGGACACGTACGGGATCCCGGCCGAGGCCGTGCAGGTCTGGATCCACGAGGTGCCCACCGACAGCTGGGGCACGGGCGGGAAGCTCACCGCCGACCGGTGAGCTGTGGGAAGGCCCTGTCCGTCAGGGCCTCACCACTTCACCGGCAGTGAGGTCGGATAGCGCCAGATCGATGTCGTGTTCCAGGGGACCTCTTCCTTCGGGACCGCCAGGGTCAGCGCCGGGAAGCGGTGGAGGAGGGAACCCAGGGCCACTTGGAGCTCCATGGCCGCCAGGGGGGCGCCGAGGCAGTGGTGGGAGCCCCAGCCGAAGGTCATGTGCGGCGGGGACTTGCGGTCCAGGTCCAGCTCGCCGGAGCGCTCGAACCTGCGCTCGTCGCGGTTGGCCGTCAGATAGGAGACGTGCACCATGTCGCCGGCCTTGATGGTGACGCCGCTCAGCGTCACGTCCTCCATGGCGACGCGCGGGATGCCGACGCCCTTGCGGAAGGGGATGAACCGCAGCAGCTCCTCCATCACCTGCGGCAGCCGCTCGGGCTTGTCGCGCAGCACGGCCGCCACCTCGGGCCGGGTGAGCAGGGTGTAGGAGATGTTGCCGAGCTCGTACGACGTGGTGTCCTGGCCGGTGATGAGCAGGACCATGGCCATGACGGACAGTTCCTCGTCACCCAGGATCTCGTCGCCGTCGCGGGCGAGGGCCAGGGTGCTGATCAGGTCGTCACCGGGGTTCGCGCGCCGCTGAGCGGTCAGGGTGTCGAAATAGGCGCGGAGCTCGGCCTTGGCCTTGACGGCGGCTTCCCGGCCGCTCGCGCCGACACCCATCATCGTCCAGGCGTTGCGCCGCAGTTGGGTGCGGTCGGCCTCGGGGATGTCGAGGACCTCGCAGATCGTGGTCATGGGCAGGGGCGAGGCCATGTGCTCGACGAGGTCGGCGGGCGGGCCCTGCCGCTCCATCCGGTCGAGCAGGTCGTCCACGACGTGCTGGGTGCGGACCCGCATCCGGTCCACATGGCGGGGGGCGAAGCCCTTGGCGATCAGGCTGCGCAGTCTGCTGCTGGCCGGCGGGTCCATCACATTGATGGCCTCGGTCTGGATGATCGGCTCGGGTGTCATCCGGGGATAGTCACGGCCGACGACCGCGCTGCGGCTGAAGCGGCGGTCGGTGGTGACGGTGCGCACGTCTTCGTAGCGGGTGACGAGCCACGCCTCGCCCTCTCCATAGGGCATGCGGATGCGGGCGACAGGCTCTTCCGTCAGCAACTGCTCCAGCACGGGGTCGAATTCGAGGGCCTGGGCGAAGTCGAAAGGGCATGTGCGAACGTCGGGTTCCATCGCAGGTACTCCAGACGGGTGCTTGCGCCAGGTGCCCGGCCGTACGGCGGGCCGGTGAGGGCGTTCATGCCCATGGTCCCCCAAACGCATGTACCGAAGTACCCCAATTAGCCCGAACAGGTGACGGGGGTACGGAACACGCTCTCGGGCCGGAAGCGGCCCCGTCACCCGTCCGCCCCGGCGGTCACGACGCCTTCGCGCACTCGTGATTCGATCTGATCACGGAGGTGCTCATATGGTCAGTGGAGACCCACAACCGGTCGGTGCCGAACCGCGGTCGCACGGCCGGGCCCGGCGGCCCGTGTCGAGACGCTCACTGCTGGCCGCAGGCGCGCTCGCGTCCGTGCCGGCCCTGGCGGGCACGGCGTACGCGGCCCGCACCGGGCCGGCGGACGAGGGAGAGAACGGCCTGGTCACACCGGTCAGGCCCATGCCCACCACCGCGTCGGACTGGACGGACATCGCCGACGTCCTGGGCCGTAAGGGCAACATGGCACGCGGCACCGTCTACCACACCGACTACCCGCGCCACGATCTGCACGTGGTCTCCCGGGGCATCACCGTCTCCTCGGGACTCGCCCTCGGCTCGCACGTGGCCTTCGTCAGATACGCCGACGGCAGCACGATGGTGATGGGCGACCTCGCCGTCGCCGAGGCGGAGCTCCAGCACGTGACCAAGGCCCTGCAGCGGCACGGCCTGGAGCAGACCGCGATCCACAAGCACCTGCTCGCGCAGAGTCCCGACGTGTGGTGGACCCATGTGCACGGCCACGGGGACGACCCCGTGGCGCTGGCCCGCGGCGTGCGCGCGGCGATGGACCGCACCGGCACGCCACCGCCGCGGCAGCACCAGCCGCCGAAGGCGGTCGACCTGGACACCGAGGGCATCGACGCCGTGATGCGCGCCAGGGGCTCCCACTACGACGGGGTCTACAAGTGCGTCTTCGCCCGCCGCGAGACGATCGTCGACGGCGGACACGTCCTGCCGTCGGGGCTCGGCGCGATCTCCGCCTTCAACTTCCAGTCCCTGGGCGGCGGCCGGGCCGCCGTCAACGGCGACGTCGTGATGGTGGCCGACGAGGTCCAGAAGGTGCTGCGGACCCTGAGCCGGGGCGGGATCGAGATCGTCGATCTCCACAACCACGGTCTGCGGGACGAACCCCGCCTGTTCTTCGCCCACGTCTGGGGCGTGGACGACGCCGTCCGGCTCGCGAAGGACCTGCGGGCGGCGATGGACCACACCAACGTCAGCACGTTCGCCTGAGCCCTGGGCACCGATGCCGTGGGTGCCGGACGGCCGTCCGGCACCCACGGCTCGCCCGCGTCAGGCCGTCCGCACCGCCCCGTTGATCAGGTCGAGCAGGGCGCGCGGCGTCCCGGCGTCGGAGACCGCGTCGTCGGAGACGGAGATGCCCGCCTCGCGCTCGATGGCGGCGGCGCTCTCCATCAGGGCGAGCGAGTCGTAACCGAGCTCCTCGAAGGGCACGTCGAGGATGTCGCCGCTCAGGTCGACGTCGTCGTTCTCGCCCGCGCAGGCGATGAGGACGCGCCGGAGGTCGTCGAGCGTCAGCTGTGCCATGGGAGTTCCCCCTCGTTAATGGGTGTCGGCCGTGGTCACCACGACCGCCGAGTTGAATCCGTGCCGGCCGCGCGCGAGGACGAGCGCGGACCGCAGTTCCGCTTCCCGGGGCCGGCCGACGACGAGGTCGAGGCCGTACTCCTCGGGTACGGAGCCGGTGTGCGCGGTGTGCGGGACGATCCGGTCGCGCAGGGCGAGCAGGGCGGCGGCCACGTCGGCGGCACCGCCGCCCGCCGCGAGCCGGCCCGTGAGGGACTTGGGCGCGGTGACGGGGACGCCGCGCGGGCCGAAGATCCCGCGGAGCGCCGCCGCCTCCGCCCGGTCGGCGTCCGGCCGCCCGGCGCCGTCGGCGAAGACGACGCCGATGTCGCCGGGCTCCAGGCCCGCGTCGGCCAGGGCGAGTTCGGCGGCGCGGCGCAGCCCGGAGGGGCGGTCGCTGCCGGGGGCCGGGTCGAAGGTGGCCGCGTAGCCGGCGATCTCGCCGTAGACGTGCCCGGCGCCGCGTTCCCGGGCGGAGGCGGCGTCCTCGGTGACGAGGATCGCGCCGCCCTCGCCGGGCACATGGCCGCCCGCCCGGACATCGAAGGGGAGGTACGCCCCCTCCGGGTCGGCCGACGTGCTGACCAGTCCGCCCGCGAGCTGGGAGGCGAACCCCCAGGGGTCGAGCGCGGAGTCGACACCTCCGGTGAGCACGGCCCGGGTGCCGGCCCGCACCGTACGCCGGGCGTGGCCGATCGCGTCGAGGCCGCCGGCCTGCTCGGTGACGAGGGCGGCGCTGGGGCCGCGCAGGCCGTTGCGGATGGAGATCTGGCCGGTGTTCACGGCGTAGAACCAGGCGAACGACTCGTAGACGCTGACGAATTCCGGGCCCTGGCTCCAGAGCTTGTGGAACTCGCGGTGGGTGAAGTCGAAGCCGCCCTGCGCGGTGGAGGTGACGACGCCCACGTCGTAGTCGGCGAGCGGGGAGCCGGTGCCGAGGCCCGCGTCGGCGAGGGCCCAGTCGGCGGCGGCCAGGGCGTAGCGGGTGGAGACGTCGGTCTGCGGCAGCAGCCGGGACGGCAGGTGTTCCTTGGGTTCGAAGTCCCGGATCTGCCCGGCGAGGCGGGAGGGATGGCGGGAGGCGTCGAAGCGGGTGATCGCGCCGATGCCGTTGTCGCCCGCGAGCAGGGCCTTCCAGAACTCCTCGCGGCCCAGGCCGTTGGGGGCCGCGACGCCTAGGCCGGTGACGACGGTGCGGACGGGGGCACTCATGCCGCCACCTCCGGGCGGTGCAGGACCATCGCGCTCTGAAAGCCGCCGAAGCCGCTGCCCACCGTCAGGACGGTGTCCACACGCTGCTCGCGCGCGGTCAACGGCACGTAGTCCAGGTCGCATTCGGGATCGGGAGTGTGCAGGTTCGCCGTGGGCGGGATGACACCGTGCTCGATCGCCAGCAAGGAGGCGGCGATCTCGACGGAGCCGATCGCGCCGAGCGAGTGACCCACCATGGACTTGATCGAACTGACCGGCACGTCGTACGCGTGCTGCCCGAGACTGCGCTTGAACGCCGCGGTCTCGTGCCGGTCGTTCTGCTTGGTGCCCGAGCCGTGCGCGTTGACGTAGTCGACGGCGGAGCCGTCCAGGCGGGCCTGGCCGAGGGCGGCCCGGATGGCCTCTGCCATCTCGCGGCCGTCCTTCTTCAAGCCGGTCATGTGGTATGCGTTGCAGCGCGTCGCGTAGCCGCCGGCCTCGGCGTAGATGTGGGCGTCGCGGGCCTTGGCGGCCTCGTACTCCTCCAGCACGAACATCGCCGCGCCCTCGGCGAGGACGAAGCCGTTGCGGCTGCCGTCGAAGGGGCGCGAGGCGTGCGCGGGGTCGTCGTTGCGCGAGGTCGTCGCCTTGATCGCGTCGAAGCAGGCCACGACGATCGGCGAGATCGGGGTGTCGGTGGCGCCGGCGAGGACCACGTCGGCGGAGCCCTCGCGGATCAGCGCGACGGCGTGCCCGACCGCGTCCAGGCCGGAGGTGCAGCCGTCGGACACCATCGCGACCGGGCCCTCGGCGCCGACCTCCCAGGCCACCTCGGCGGGCATGACGCCGGGCGAGAGGTAGTCGAACATGTACGGCGAGAGGTGGGCGGGGTCGACGAGCCAGTCCCGGCCGGAGTCGGACATCACCAGGTACTCGTTCTCCAGGCTGGTCGCCGAGGCGACCGCGCTGCCCAGGGTGACGCCGATCCGGTGCGGGTCGAGACCGCCGGTCTCCAGGCCGCTGTCGGCCAGCGCCTCCCGGGTGCAGGCCACGGCGAACTGGGTGGCCCGGTCCATGCGGCGGATCTGCCGCGGGCTGAGGCCCTCGGCGCGCGGGTCGAAGTCGACCTCGCCCGCGACGCGGGAGCGGAAGGGCGAGGCGTCGAAGAAGCTGATCCCCCGGGTGGCCGTGCGGCCCTCGCTGAGGAGGCTCCAGAACTCCTTCGTCCCGGACCCGCCCGGTGCGCGGACCCCGATGCCGGTGATCACCACGCGCCGGGTCACGGGGTGGTTCCTGCGGTGCTGTGCATGGTGGTGAACTCCTAGGTGAGGAAGGTCAGTCGTAGGACACGTGACGGGACTTGAGGAGGACCGTCTCGTCGTCGGCCGACGGGGGCGGCTGCCTTGGGTCACTCGGTGACGCGCGTGCCCGAGATGGTCACCGAGAAGGTCTCCTGGAGGTTGCCGGAGAGGTCGTACCGGCCGGAGATGCCGGACGAGGTGAAGGGGCCGCCGGTGACCTTGCCCGCCTGCTCGGCCTCGATCTGCGAGACCGGCTTGCCGTCCGCGTAGATGCAGTGCTCCAGGTGGAAGGTGAGGAGCCGTCGTCCTGCTGCTTCCAGGTGCCGCTGCGGCGGGTGCGGGAGATTCTCATGGGCAACTGCCTTTCGGAGAGGACCTCGTGGCGGGAACCGCTGCTGGTTCCCGGCGAGAGGGAGTCTCCTCAAATCCCCTGGAGGCTGCTTCAAGTCGCGGTGGAGCAGGCCGTGTTGCCCTCTTGCGGGCATGGCGACGGCGGGTCCGGCGCACTGCCGGACCCGCCGTCGCCTCACTCACTCATGGACCGCCCGCGGTCAGGCGCCCGGCGCGTTCCGCCGGACGAACTCCTCGACCGAGGTGGGGATGATCTCCGGGTAGCGGTCGTTGTCCAGGGAGTCGAACCTGCCCTTGCCGGTCACCATGCCCCACTGGTACTGCAGCGCGACGTAGTCGAAGGGGTTCTGCGTCTCCTTCGCCTGGCGCTCGATCTCGGCCCGCAGCTCGGCGCCCGTGCCGAGCGTGACGAACTCCAGCTCCCGGCCGGTGGCGCGCTCGACCGCGGCGTGGAACTGGCGCATCGAGACGACCTCACCGGCGAACCGTACGGCCCCGCCGGCGAGGGCCGGGTCGAGCACGGCCGCGGCGGTGAAGGCGGCCGTGTCCTTCACGGAGGTCAGGTCCATCGGCTGGTCGGGGTCGCCCCAGTGGGAGAACGTGTTCTTCTCGAAGTCCACGATCTGCATAAAGGTGATCATGACCTCCATGAACGCGCCGTTGAGCACGGAGAGCACGGAGACCGGGGAGCCCGCGAGGCGCTCGGCGGCCTTCTTGTGCATGTCGATCATGAAGTTGTCGGTGTAGTCGAGCTTGAAGATGTCGATGGCGAAGTCCGAGGGCACGATGCGGGAGACCCCGGCCTTCTCGGCGGCGCGCAGGAGGTTCTCCTGGCCGTCGACGATCACCTCGGGGCCGCCCTGGACGGCGGAGACCACGGTCTCCACGCCCGCCAGCGCACCGGCCAGCTTCTCCACGCCGTCGGTGATGTCGCCCTCGACGAGGGTGAGGCCGCGGGCCTCCAGCGCGCTCAGGGCGGCCTTCTTCTCGGCGCTGATGCCGGGGCGCACCAGGGCCTTCACACCCGCGCCGCGCTCCAGCAGGCTCGCGGCGATCCGGCTGCCGAGCAGTCCGGTCGCGCCGGCCACCAGGATCTTCGCGTCTGTTGCCATGTTTGTTTCTCTCCTTGCCAGTTCGAAAGGTGAACGTCGTAACAAAAAGGTGGTTCTCAGGGGATGAGCTCTCAGGGGATGAGCAGCGTCTTCCCGACGGTGGTCCGCGCCTCGACGGCGGCGTGCGCGGCCGCCGCCTCCGCCAGCGGGAAGCGCTGGCCGATGACGGCCTTGACGCGCCCGGCCACCGCCAGGCCGAGCACCTCGGTCACCAGCTCCCGCGCGTGGTCGGGGCGGCTCCAGACCTGTCCGGCGGTGAAGCCGGTGAGGGTCAGGCCGCGGCCGAGGAGGTCCATCGGGCCGATCTCCACGGGCGAGCCGCTGGAGAAGCCGAAGGTGACGAAGCGGCCGGAGCCGCCCGTGAGCAGCCCGAAGGCCGCCTTCGAGACGGGGCCGCCGATGTGGTCGAAGACCACGTCCACGGTGCCGCCGCCGAGTCCGGCGCGGACCTGGTCCGCCCAGCCCGCCGCGGAGTAGTCGACGGCGTGGTCGGCGCCCAGCTCCTTGATCAGGGCCAGCTTGTGCTCGCCGCGCGCCGTGCCGATCACGGTCCCGACGCCCGCGGCCTTGAGCAGCTGGACCAGCAGCGTGCCGACCGCGCCGGCGGCCGCCTGGACGAGGACGCGGTCGCCCGGCCCGAGGCGGGCGGCCCGGATCAGCCCGGCGGCCGTGCAGCCGTAGCGGTAGAGGGCGAGGGCGTCCTCGGTGCCGAGCCCGGCGGGGATCTCGATGACGGAGTCCGCGGGGACGACGGCCTGCTCGGCGTAGCCGCCGGTGCTGACCGTGCTCGCGAGGACGCGCTTGCCGATCAGGTGGGTGTGCTCGGGGGAGCCCACCGCGCCTACGGTGCCCGCGAGTTCCTTGCCGAGGACGACGGGGAAGGGCGCGCCGCCGAGGACGCCGCCCATCTTTCCCGAGCGGACCTGTGTCTCCAGGAACTGGACCCCGACGGCCGCGGCGTCCACGGTGACCTCTCCCGGCCGGGGGGCCGGCGCGGCCACCTCGCCGATCTGGAGGTTCTCCGGGGGGCCGAACTGATGCAGCAGTACCGCGCGCATGGGTGTGCAACTCCTTGTGGTGGGCTGGGATCGATTCCGCTCGGCCCCGGTCAGGCCGACGGGATCACCGGGATCAGCAGGTGCGAGTCGTAGTCGCCGCCGCTGTGGATGATGTGGTCGCCCTTGTTCCGCGTGGTGCGGTGGCCGGGCAGGACGCCGGTCATGAAGTCGCTGCCCTGGACGACCAGTTCGAGCTGCTCGCCCGCCTCGAAGAGGGTGGAGGACGGCCAGATCTCGATCTCCACGGGCACGGGCACGCCCGGCTCCAGCCGCTCCTCGCGGTCGTGGGTGTGCCAGGGCTGCCAGGGGGTCGACCGCTCCTCGTCGAGGGCGCGGTGGCTGGCCCGCTGCCAGCCGAGGGCGACCGGGCCGTCGTCGTAGAGCGCGAAGAAGGGGAAGGGCACGGCCTCGCCCGAGCGGTCGATCTTGCGCAGGACGACGAAGAGGTCGGCGTCGTCGGAACCGTCCGCCTCGATCCACAGCCGCAGCTTGGTGCGGCCGGTCAGCCGGGTGCGCTCGGCGAACTCGTGGCGGAAGCGGGCGCCGCCGCCCTCGCCCTCGGCGGGGCAGCGCAGGGCGGTCGCGGTCTCCGAGGGCTTCTCGGGGCTCTCCGGCTCGTAGTAGTAGTGCCAGGTCTCGCGGCCGCGGGAGAGGCGGGGGGTGAACGCGTGCCCTCTCCCGTCCCGCTTGACGGGCTGTTCACCGGGCTCAGTACCCCCGTTTCTTGATCTCGTCCGCGAGCGCCTCCAGGCTTTCGGCCAGATACGCCACATCGGGGGCGTCCCAGTCGGTCATCAGCTCGGCGACCGCCCGCGCGCGGGCCTTGCGGAGCTTGGTGATGGCCAGCCGTCCGGCGCGCGTGACCTCCACCAACTGCGCCCGGCCGTCCGTGGGATCGGGTGAACGCGCGATGAGGCCGTGCTCCTCCAGCCGTTTGGCGGGCGGGGTGAGCGTGGACTTGTCGACCCCCATGCTCTCCGCCAGCGTGGAGAGCCGCACGGGCCCGCCGTAGGAGATCTGGGCGAGCAGGGTCTGGTCCCCGAGCGCGAGTCCGAGGCCCGAGTCGGCCATGATGCGACGCCTGTTGGCGGTGGAGAACATCCAGTTCCCCACGACCGCGAGGGCGCCCGCCACCCGTCCCGTCTCCTCCTCGGTGCTCGCCTCGGGGGCACCGCCCGACGTCCGCGTACGGTCTTCGTCCCGCACTGCCTCCCCCTCCGAACCGGTCGAACAAGTTGGTTGGCTATCACCAACTATCCATCACACCTGTGCTGTCACGCAACGGCATTCGACGGCATTCGCAAGAAGTGCCCCCAGGGGCAAGGGAGATCCGTCGCGACTCGATCTCGCCTTGAGCCGCCTGCGGGCCGGCTTTGCGACTTTCGGCGTGCTCAGATGAAACCGGGGCGCAGCGACCCTGATGTGCGGCTCCGCCGCGTGGGGGCTGCGCCCCAGCCCCCCCGACTGCGGGGCGGTGGCGCCTGCGGCGGGCTTCTTCCCCAGCCCCGCCCCTTCCCGGAACTGGGGGAGCCCCCCAGACCCCCGACCACGCTTCGCGCGGTGTCCTCAAACTCCCCCAGCTACCTCCCCCAGACTCCGTCCGGGGGTGCCCCCAGAGGTGCCCCCAACGGGCTGAACTGCGCACCTGGGGCGCGAGCCCCCGACCCCGACCGTGAGGTCAGTAATTGCCCAGCCCGCCACAGACGTTGAGTGCCTGCGCGGTCACAGCGGCAGCGTCGTCGCTGACCAGGTATTCCACCATCGCCGCCACCTCGCGCGTCTCCACGTAGCGGCCCATCGGGACGCGGTTCGTGATGCGGTCGAAGGTCTCCTCCTCGCTCACGCCCCAGATGCCCGCGTAGTGCTCGCGGACCTTCTCCGCCATCGGGGTCTCTACGAAGCCGGGGCAGACGGCGTTGACCGTGATGCCCGTACGGGCCAGTTCCAGGCCGAGGGCCTTGGTCAGGCCGACGACGCCGTGCTTGGAGGCGGAGTACGGGACGGCGTGCACCACGCCCTGCTTGCCGCCGGTGGAGGCGATGTTGATGATGCGGCCGCGACCCTGCTCCTTCATCCGGCCGGTGTTCAGCACCTCCTTGGTCATCAGGAAGACACTGGTGAGGTTGATGTTGATGACGTCGAGCCACAGCTCGTCGGGGATCTCCGCGGTGGCACCGCCGCCGCTGCGGCCGGCGTTGTTGACCAGGATGCCGACGGGGCCGTACCGCTCGACGGCGGAGCGTACGAAGGAGCGGATCTGCTCGGCGTCGGCGACGTCGCACACGGTGCCGTCGACGTCCAGGCCCTCGTCCCGGAGCTCCTTGAGGACGCCCGCCGGCCGGGCCTCGTCGCGGGCGCAGATGAAGGTGCGGGCGCCGAGCCCGGCCAGCCGCCTGGTGATCTCCAGGCCGATGCCGCTGGTCGCTCCCGTGACCAGGGCGACGGGGGCAGGGGTGGTGGACATGTGACTTCCGTGTCGAGAGTGCGCCGAGAGTGCGGCCGATCTGCCGTGAGCCTCGCGAAACCGCCTTGAGCTGCACTGGAGGGTGCGTGGACCACGCGCGGCTCGACCGGCGTTCGAGCCGGGTGCGGCACGGTGGCGGCTCCTGACCGAGGGGGTTCCCGTGTCCGTTCCTTCGCCGGCCGTGCTGCTGCCCGTGCGGCTCCTCACCCCGTCCGGGCCCTGGGACGAGGTGACGGACGACTGGGTGCGCGAGGGCACGGTGCTCGTGTACGGCGTGGTCCCCGACTGGGCGCCGCCGTCCGGCGCCGACGCGGAGCGGCTGGCCGCGGACGAGCCCTGCCGCTGGGCGGGGCTGCGCGGCGAGGGGCTGCGGGCCCGGTTCCTCGCCTCACGCTTCCTGCTGCGCAGCCTGGTGGGCGCGGTGACGGGTACGGGCTGGCGCGGGGTGCGCCCGGCCCGTACGGCACTCGGCCGCCCGTACGTCCGCGGCCTGCCGGGGCTGCGGGTCAGCCTCAGCCACAGCGGGCCGGTGCTGGCCGCGGCCGTGAGCGGGCACGGTCCGGTCGGGGTGGACACCGAGCGGGCCGGACGGGGGACGTCGCTGTCCCCCGCGCACGTCTGCACCCCCGAGGAGGCGGGGCGGCTGGCGGGGCTCAGGGACGACGAGCGCGCGGCGGAGCTGCTGCGGCTGTGGACGCTGAAGGAGGCGTACACCAAGGCCCTGGGCGTGGGCCTGCGGCGGCCCCCGAGCAGCATCGGCTTCGCGCCCGGGGCGCGTGGGCCCGTGCTGCTGGACGACGGCGAGGGAGAGCCGGACCCGTACCGGCGGTGGTCGTTCGCCACCCGCCTGGTGCGGTCCGCCCTCCCGGAGCCGTATCTGCTGAGCGTGGCGGCGGCTCAGCCCGCGGACAGCGGGCGGACCGCGGCGCCCTCCGGCCGCTCCGCGAGCGACATGTCACCGCTGAGGACCGCCTGACGCAGGCGCTGGAGGCGGGGTGCCGGCGAGGGCGGGGCCGCGCCGGAGGCTCTCGTCCCCGGCCGGCGGAACTCGTACCACGCGCCCCGGTATCCGCAAGAAGCACGGACCAGGCGTTCTTCCCTCAAGTCCCTTGGACAGCAGGGCTTTACAGGTTTCCTGCGGATACCCGGACCGGCGTGCCGACGGCCTCCGGCGGGGCGGCTCCAGCAGGCCTCCATCCGCGCGGCCGACGATGGGGCGGATCGACGACGTGCTGGAGGAGGCCCGTATGAGTGGTGCGGTACAGGGGACGGAAGGGCGGCTGGAGGAGGTCGCCGACGGGGTGTTCGGCTACGTCCAGCCCGACGGCGGCTGGTGCCTGAACAACGCCGGGCTGATCGTCGCGGGCGACGGGCAGGCCGCGCTCGTGGACACCGCCGCGACGGAGGCCCGCGCGCGGGCGCTGCGGGCCGCCGTCCTGACGGTCGCCCCGGCCGCCCCGCGGACGCTGGTGAACACCCACTTCCACGGGGACCACGCCTTCGGCAACTTCGTCTTCCCCGAGGCCCTCGTCATCGGCCACGAGCGGGCCCGTACGGAGATGCTCTCCGCCGGACTGCACCTGACCGGGCTGTGGCCCGACGTCTGCTGGGGCGACATCGAACTGGTGCCGCCCGCCCTCACCTTCACCGACCGGCTGACGCTGCACGTGGGCGACGTCCGCGCCGAACTCCTGCACCTGGGGCCCGCCCACACCAGCAACGACACCGTCGTCTGGCTGCCGGAACAGCGCGTGCTCTTCGCGGGCGACCTCGTGATGAACGGCGCCACCCCCTTCGTGCCCATGGGCTCGGTCAGCGGATCGCTCACCGCGCTCGCCGCGCTGCGCGAACTGGGCCCGCGCGCCATCGTCCCCGGGCACGGGCCGGTGGCCGGCCCCGAACTCCTGGACGACGCCGAGCGATACCTCCTGTACGTCCGCGAACTGGCCCGCGAGGGCATGGCGGCGGGCCTCTCCCCCGTCGACATCGCCCGCAAGGCGGACCTGGGGGCGTTCGGCCAGTGGCTGGACTCCGAGCGGCTCGTTCCCAACCTGCATCGGGCGATCGCCGAGGAGCGGGGGGCTGCGCCGGGCAGTCCTGTCGACATGACGGCGCTCTTCGGGGAGATGATCGAGTTCCATGGGGGCGTTCCGGCTTGCGGGGCGTAGTTCTGGACCGTGGCTGAGGCGCCTGCGGCGGGCTTTTTCCCCTACCCGCCCCTTCCCGAAACTGGGGGAGACCCCCAGACCCCCAACCACGCTTCGCGCGGTGTCCTCAAACGCCGGACGGGCTGATTTCGCTGGCTACGGTCCGCACCATCCAGCCCGTTGGGGGCACCTCTGGGGGCACCCCCGGACGGAGTCTGGGGGAGGTAGCTGGGGGAGTTTGAGGACGCGCCCGCAGGGCGCTCCCGCCGCAGGCGGCGAACCGGCCCGCAGCCGGGGGCCTGGGGCACGCGCCCCAGTTTCGGGAAGGGGCGGGGCTGGGGAAAAAGCCCGCCGCAGGCGCAAGCAACCCGCCCCCACCACACCGTCAAGAGAACCCCACGTCCACCCCCGCCCCCCGGGCCACCGCACACTGATAGAGCAAGTCACAAGCCACCGCGTCCTCCACCGGCACCCCCACCGACTCGAACACCGTCACCTCCGCCTCGGACGTACGGCCCGGATGCCGCCCGGTCAGGACGTCCCCCAGCTCCGTCATGACCGGCCGCTCCGGAAGCGCTCCCTCCGCGATCGGGATCAGGACGTCGCCCGCCTCCCGCAGCACCGCCTCCGTGGACTCCACGAAGAGGCCCGCGCGGGTGACGAGTTCGGTGGGCAGCTCACGGCGCGCGGCGCCGTACGCTCCGACGGCGTTGACGTGCAGGCCCTCGCGCCGCAGCGCGGAGTCCTCGAAGAGGGGGCGGGACGCGGAGGTGACGGTGCAGATCACGTCCGCGTCGCGTACGGCGGTGGTGACGTCCTCGTGGACCGGGGACATCACAGGCGTACCCGCATGCATAGTCAGTGCCTATCGAGATGAGTCGGACTATGTCTTGGCCCTCTCGGGCAGGGCCGACCTAGGGTCGTGTTCATGGCATTGGCAACGCGGACGGACCGACGGCCGTCCATCACGCGCACCTTCTGGGGATCGACCGTCGGCAAGAAGACCGTGATGGCCGCGACCGGACTGATCATGATCGCGTACCTGGCCGTCCACGCGTTGGGCAACGCCAAGATCTTCTTCGGGGCCGGCGACTTCAACGACTACGGCCACTGGCTGCGCGTCATGGGCGCGCCGGTCCTGCACCGCGAGTGGGGGCTGTGGATCGCCCGCGTGGTGCTGTCGGCGGCCGTGATCCTGCACGGGGTCTCCGCGTACCAGCTGAGCCGCCGCGACATCAAGGCGCGCACCACGCGCTACGTGCACAAGCGGCAGCGCGCGAGCTACGCCACGCGCACCATGCGGTGGGGCGGGATCATCCTCGCCCTGTTCATCGTCTGGCACATCCTCGACCTGACGACGGGCACCGTGCACCCCGGCTTCCAGGAGGGGCACCCGTACCAGAACGTGGTGGACACCTTCTCCACCTGGTACGGCAACGTCATCTACATCGTCGCGATGCTCGCCCTGGGCCTGCACATCCGGCACGGCTTCTGGAGCGCCGCCCAGACGCTGGGCGTGGGCAACGCGACGCGCGACCGGATCCTCAAGACCGTGGCCAATGTTCTGGCGCTGCTGCTGACCGCGGCCTTCATCTCCGTCCCCGTGGGCGTCATGACCGGAGTGGTGAGCTGACATGACCTACACCGACTACACGACCGGCGAACCGCTCGTCGACACCAAGGCGCCGGAAGGCCCCATAGCCGAGCGCTGGGACCGCCGCCGCTTCGAGGCGAAACTGGTCAACCCCGCCAACCGCCGCAAGCAGACAGTGATCGTCGTGGGCACCGGGCTCGCGGGCGGCGCGGCCGGCGCGACACTGGCCGAACAGGGCTACCGCGTCGTGCAGTTCTGCTACCAGGACTCGCCGCGCCGCGCCCACTCGATCGCCGCGCAGGGCGGCATCAACGCCGCGAAGAACTACCGCAACGACGGCGACTCCGTCCACCGCCTCTTCTACGACACCGTCAAGGGCGGCGACTTCCGGGCGCGCGAGTCCAACGTCCACCGCCTCGCCCAGGTCTCGGTCGAGATCATCGACCAGTGCGTGGCACAGGGCGTGCCGTTCGCCCGGGAGTACGGCGGCCTCCTCGACACCCGCTCCTTCGGCGGCGTGCAGGTATCCCGTACCTTCTACGCCCGCGGGCAGACGGGCCAGCAGCTGCTGCTCGGCGCCTATCAGGCGCTCAGCCGCCAGATCGCCGCGGGCAACGTCGAGCTCCACCCGCGCACCGAGATGCTCGACCTGATCGTCGTCGACGGCAGGGCCCGCGGCATCGTCGCCCGCGACCTGATCACCGGCCGTATCGACACCTATTTCGCCGACGCGGTGGTGCTGGCCTCCGGCGGCTACGGCAACGTCTTCTACCTCTCCACCAACGCGAAGAACTCCAACGCCACCGCCGCCTGGCGGGCCCACCGGCGCGGCGCGTACTTCGCCAACCCCTGCTTCACCCAGATCCACCCCACCTGTATCCCGCGCTCCGGCGACCACCAGTCGAAGCTGACGCTGATGAGCGAGTCGCTGCGCAACGACGGCCGCATCTGGGTGCCCAGGGCGAAGGGTGACGACCGGCCGCCGGCCGCGATCCCCGAGGACGAGCGCGACTACTACCTGGAGCGGATCTACCCCTCCTTCGGCAACCTCGTGCCGCGTGACATCGCCTCCCGCGCCGCGAAGAACGTCTGCGACGAGGGCCGCGGCGTCGGCCCCGGCGGGCAGGGCGTCTACCTCGACTTCGCCGACGCCATCCGGCGGATGGGCCGCGCGGCCGTCGAGGCGAAGTACGGCAACCTCTTCGACATGTACGAGCGCATCACCGCGGAGAACCCGTACGAGGTGCCCATGCGCATCTACCCCGCGATCCACTACACGATGGGCGGGCTGTGGGTCGACTACGACCTCCAGACCACGGTCCCGGGCCTGTTCGCGATCGGCGAGGCCAACTTCTCGGACCACGGCGCCAACCGGCTCGGCGCCTCCGCGCTGATGCAGGGCCTGGCCGACGGCTATTTCGTCCTGCCGTCGACCATCAACGACTACCTCGCCCGCAACCCGCACCACGACGAGGTCGACGCCGCCCACCCGGCGGCCGTCGCCGCGGTCGGCGAGACGAAGCGGCGCCTGGAGCGGCTCCTGGCCGTCGGCGGCGACCGCACGCCCGACTCCTTCCACCGGGAGATCGGCGAGCTGATGTGGGAGTACTGCGGGATGGCCCGCACCGAGGAGGGCCTGCGCAAGGCCCTCGACCGGATCCCGCAGATCCGCGAGGAGTTCTGGCGCCGGATCAAGGTGCCGGGCACCGGCGAGGAGTTCAACCAGTCGCTGGAGAAGGCCAACCGCGTCGTCGACTATCTGGAGCTCGCCGAGCTGATGTGCCTCGACGCGCTGCACCGGTCCGAGTCCTGCGGCGGCCACTTCCGCGAGGAGTCCCGCACCGAGGGCGGTGAGGCGGCCCGCAAGGACGAGGAGTTCTCGTACGCCGCCGCCTGGGAGTTCCCCCTCACCGGCGACGCCCCCGTCCTGCACAAGGAAGACCTCGTCTTCGAGTACGTCCACCCCACTCAGCGGAGCTACGCATGAGGCTCACTTTGCGCGTCTGGCGGCAGAAGAACGCCGACGCCCCCGGCGCCATGGCCACCTATGAGGTCGACGGCATCTCGAAGGACATGTCCTTCCTGGAGATGCTCGACACCCTCAACGAGAAGCTCATCCTGGAGGGCGAGGACCCCGTCGCCTTCGACCACGACTGCCGCGAGGGCATCTGCGGCGCGTGCAGCCTGGTCATCAACGGCGACGCGCACGGCCCCGAGCGCACCACGACCTGCCAGCTGCACATGCGGTCCTTCTCCGACGGGGACACCATCGACATCGAGCCGTGGCGCGCCACGGCCTTCCCGGTGGTCAGGGACCTGGTCGTGGACCGGTCGGCGTTCGACCGGATCATCGGGGCGGGCGGCTACATCAGCGCCCCCACCGGCTCCGCGCCCGAGGCGCACGCGACGCCCGTGCCCAAGCCGGACGCCGACTTCGCCTTCGAGCACGCCGAGTGCATCGGCTGCGGCGCGTGCGTGGCGGCCTGCCCCAACGGCTCCGCGATGCTCTTCACCTCCGCGAAGGTCAACCACCTCAACGTGCTGCCGCAGGGCGCGCCCGAGCGGGAGTCCCGCGTGCTCGACATGGTCGCCACCATGGACGCCGAGGGCTTCGGCGGCTGCACCCTCACCGGCGAGTGCGCCACCGCGTGCCCCAAGGGCATCCCGCTGCCGTCCATCGCCGCCATGAACAAGGAGTGGCTGCGCGCCACCCGCAAGGCCGGCAAACGCTGATCCACCACCCGCCCCGCACTGTTATGTTCGCTTCCTTGGGGGTGCGCGTGTGGTGCGGGTGACGGGTGAGGACTGGCTGAGGGTGCCGGTCGGCGAGGACGCGGAGCGGTGGAGGACGCGCGGGCGGGCCCGGAAGGTGCTCTTCGTGGTGCACAACGTCACCTCGGCGACCCGCCTGCTCGACATGCTGCCGCTCTTCGCCGACGACACGCGCCTGCAACTGCTGGCGACCTGCACGGGCTCGTCGCCGTTCCTCGCCGGGGTGCCGGAACTGCTGACAGCGGCGGGCCTGCCCGTACTGCCGTGGGAACAGGCGAAGGCGACGCCGGTGGAGCTGGCGGTCTCGGCCAGTTACGGAGGTGAACTCCCGCTCCTTCAGGGGAAGTTGGCGATACTGTCACACGGTGTTGGCTACAATAAGAGATTGGCGACACCGGACACCGGACACCGGACACCGGACACCGGACACCGTGCGCGGGGCGCGTCCGGCGCTGTCTTCGCGCCCGCCGATTCCCGGGGCGGGGCCCCGGCCCCCGTCTTCGGGATGGATCCCGACTGGCTGCTCCACGACGGCCGTCCCATAGCCGACGCCACCGTCCTCTCCCATCCCGAGCAGCTCGACCGGCTCGGCGCCGCCTGCCCTGAGGCCGCGGCCACCGCCGTGCTCGCCGGGGATCCCTGCTACGACCGCATCCTCGACGCCCTCCCCCACCGGGACCGGTTCCGCCGCGCCCTCGGGGTGGCGGCCGGGCAGCGGCTGATCGTGGTCAACTCGACCTGGTCGCCCGGCTCGCTCTTCGGGGACGGCGACGGGGACCTGCTGCCGTCCCTGCTCCCCCGGCTGACGGCCGAGCTGCCCGCCGACGAGTACCGCGTGGCCGCCGTCCTCCACCCCAACATCTGGCACGGGCACGGCCCCGGCCAGGTCCGTGCCTGGCTGGACCGGGCGCGCAGGGCGGGGCTGGTGCTCGTACCGCCGCTGGAGGGCTGGCGGCAGGCGCTGATCGCCGCCGACTGCGTACTGGGCGACCACGGGTCCGTCACCTACTACGCCGCCGCCATCGGCACGCCCGTGCTGCTGGGCGCCTTTCCGGACGCGGCCCTGGACCCGGACTCGCCGGTCGCCGCCCTGGGCAGGACCGCGCCCAGGCTGCGCCCGTACGAGGGGCTGCGCGCCCAGCTCGACCACGCCGTCGACCACCACGAGCCGGGCCGCTACCGCGCGTTCGCCGACCAGGTCAGCTCGGCCCCGGGCGCGTCCGCGCGGCTGCTGCGCCGGGTCTTCCACGACCTCATCGGCATCCCCGAGCCCGCCGGCCGGCCCGCCCTGCTCGACCGGCTCCCTCTGCCCGCCTTCGAACCGGCGATGCGCACCGCTCCCGTACGGGTCCTCACCCGCCTCCTCGGCGCGGCCCCGCCGGAGATCGCCGTCACCCGCCACGCGGAGGGCCCGCACGAGGCGGAGGCCGACGACGACTTCGGCTGGGACGCCCACACCGTCGTCCACGAGGACACCCGGGACGCGTCCCGCCTGCGCCTCGCGGACGTCATCGTGCGGTACGGCTCCGCCGACGACCCTCGCGTCGGCCCGCCGTCCGTTTGGACGGCGGAGGTCCTGTCCCGGCATCCGGCGTGCGCGCTCGCGGTGTACGTGACGGGGGTGGACCGGTGCACGGTGCGTCTTCGCGATGGCGCGGTGGTGCGACTGTCCGCGGCCGCGGGGCCCGACGGGCGGCCCGATCTGTGCGATCCGGCGGCGTATGGGTCCGCGTTGCACGCGTGGCTGGCGTCGGGTAAGTCGCTGGCGGAGGCGGTAACTTCGGGTGTGAGGGTGGTGACGGGCGGGGTGGGGCGGGTGGTGTCGGTGGGGGTCGAAGTGGCCGGTTGATTCTCCCCAGCCCCGCCCCTTCCCGAAACCGGGGAGACCCCGGACCCCAACGCGGCTTCGCCGCGTGTCCTCAAACGCCGGACGGGCTGATTTCAGCCCGTTGGGGGCACCTCCCAGCGGTAGCTGGGGGAGTTTGAGGACAACGCGCGAAGCGTGTTGCTGGGGGGCCTGGGGGCTTGCCCCCAGTTTCGGGAAGGGGCGGGTAGGGGAAAAGCCCGCCGCAGGCGCAGCGGACCGGCAGCCGGGGGCCTGGGGCACGCGCCCCCGCGCGGCGGAGCCGCAGATCAGATACAGCCGGGAAGGGGCGGGGCTGGGGAGAGAAACCTAACCCGCACCCCCAAGCCGCACCCCCACCCGCGCCACCCCAGACACATCGCCCAGCGACACATACAACTCCCGGGCCCGCCGCAGAAATCCCGCCGAATCCCCACCGCACCGCGCCCGCAACTCCAGCGCGTCCGCCAGCTGGAGCGTCGCCCCTTCCGCCGACATCACCGAGATCGCCTCGTCCAGCGGCACCCGCGCCCCTGCCGGGTCGCCCGCGGCGAGCAGCGTCTCGCCCAAGCTCATCCGTACACGCGCCTCGTTGTAGGAATCGCGCTCCGGAAGGGTGTGGAAGCAGCCGAGTGCGTGCCACAACTGGCCGACGGCCTCGGGGAAGCGGCCCTGGCCGGCCAGGGCGCGGCCGAGGTGGTGCTCCAGGAGGGCGAGGGCGCGCGGGGCGTCCTTCTCGCCGTCGTCGCCCGGGGCGACCTCGTCCCAGATGCGCCGCGCCTGGCGGAAGCGTTCCTCGGCCTCCGCGTACCGCCACTGCCGCAGGAAGAGCAGGCCCAGGGACTCCACGGCGCTGGCGTGACCCCGGTGGTGCCCGGCCGCGCGGTCCGCCGCCGCCGCGGCGTCCAGTTCGCGTTCGGCGTCGGCCAGGCGACCGAGTCCCATGTAGGCGAAGGCGAGTTGGGAGCGCATCCGGCCCTCGGCACGGGGCTCGCTCGTGGCGCAGCGCCGGGCGGCGGCCACACCTCTCACATGAGTGGCCACCCACTGCTCGTGGAAGCCGAGGCGCAGGTGCAGCGCCCACATCGCCTCGCACAACTGCCAGGTGAGCCCGTCGAATCCGTGCTCCTCCGCCGCCCGTACGGCCTCGGCGAGGTTCTCGCGCTCGCGCGAGAGCTCCTCCAGGGCGGCGCGGGCGGCTTCGGCCGACGCGGCGGGCCTGGGCAGCCGGCCGTAGCCGGGCCCGAGGTGCCAACGGGCGGTGATCACGCGGTAGTCGGCGGCCACCGCGAAGTCCAGGTACCAGCCGATCACGCGCTCGACCGAGTCCCTGGCTGCCGCGCGGCCGTCCTCCTCGTGGGCCCGCGACTCGGCGTGGCGGCGTACGACGTCGTGGAAGCGGTAACGCCCGTCGGCGGCCTCTTCCAGGAGGCGGGCGCCGACGAGGTCGCCGAGGAGGGCGCGGGCCTCGGCGGGGCCGATGTCCGCGGCGGCGGCCGCCGCGCCGACGGGGACGGCTGGCCAGGGGCACAGCCCGAGGAGCCGGTAGAGGCGGGCGGCCGCGGGGGCGAGGGCGCGGTAGGCGACGTCGGTGGCGAGGAGGGTGGGGTCGGCGGGGGCCGGAGCGGCCGGTTCGGGACCACGGGAGGCGAATTCGCGCTCCAGGCGCTCCCAGTCGACCCCGTCCCTCCCGGCCGCGAGCGCGCCCGTCTCGCACAGCGCCAGCGGCATGCCCCCGCAGCGCGCCGCCACCGCCTCGGCGTGCGCGCGCTGCGCCCCGGCCGGTTCCAGGCCGGCGATCCGGGTGAGCAGCAGCACCGCGTCGTCCCCGGACAGCGGGCCGAGGTGCAGGACGCGGGCGCCGTGGTCGCGTACGAGCTCGGGCAGCCCGTGGCGGCTGGTGACGAGGGTCAGCGAGCCGGGCGCGGCGGTGAGCAGCGGGGCGACCTGGGCGGCCGAGTGGGCGTTGTCGAGGAGGACGACGAGCCGCCGGTCCGCGGTGCGGTGGCGGTAGAGGTCGGCCTGTTCCTGCTCGGTGGCGGGCACCCGGTCGGCGGGCACGCCGAGGCCGTGCAGGAACCGTACGAGGGTCGCCGAGGGGCCGGCGGCGGTGGCCGGGGAGGCGCCGCGGAGGTCGGCGTAGAGCTGGCCGTCGGGGAAGCGGTCCGCGAAGGCGCGGGCGAAGTGCACGGCGGTGGCGGTCTTCCCGACGCCGCCGGGGCCGGTGAGCACGACGATGCGCGGGGCGCCCGCCGCGCTCGCGGCGGGGTCGTCGAGGAGGGCGGCGATGGCCCGCCGTACGGGCTCGCGGTCGGTGAAGGCGGCCGTGCCGGGCGGGAGCAGCCGGGGTCGGGCGGCGGTCGCGCAGACGGGCCCGGTGGTGTCGCGCAGCAGGTCGGTCTCGCGGAGCCAGGCGATGAGGTCACGGGCGAAGGCCGGTTCGCGGCGGGCCTGTTCGAAGAGCCGCTCGGCGAGGTCGCGGCGGGCGGCCGGGTCGGTGGGGACGGTCGGCGGGTGGGCCGTGCCGTCGGCGTCGTCAGCGTCGTCAGCGTCTCGGCCGCGGATGCGGCGGGCGAGGGCGGCGAGGCGTTCCGTGGTGCGCCGGCCCGCTTCCGCCGCGGCGCCCGACAGCATGCCCGACGTCGCCGTGTTCACGGCCGAAAGCACCGCCGCCGTCGTGAACGGATCCACGTCTGCCCCTCCCCGGAGTCGCGATCCGCCCACGCTATCGGGAAGATCGCTCCGATGGACGGCTTCCGGCCGAGGGGATTCGGGGGCCGCGAAGGGCCTCGAAGGGCCCCTGCGTGCCGTGGCCGGCGTGGCGCCCGGGACGGGGCAGGGGCGCCACGCACGGTCCGGGGCGGGGGCCCCGGTCAGGCCTCGTGGGGCGGGGTCACGACTTGTTGATGCAGGTGTTGCCGGACGCCGCGTTCAGCAGGCCGATGATGTCGATGCTGTTGCCGCACAGGTTGATCGGGACGTGCAGCGGCACCTGGATGACGTTGCCCGAGACGATGCCCGGCGAGCCGGCGGCCACACCGCGGGCCCCGGAGTCGGCGACGGCCCCTCCGGTGAAGCCCGCGAGCGCGGCGCCGACGGTGGCGGTCAGTACGACGGTTTTGGCGATTCGAGACATGCGGAGACACCTTTGCTCAGTCGTTCTGGGAGGCACCCGACCGGTGACAGCCGGGGTGTGGCTCAACGCCTGATAGTCACAAAGGTTTCGTACATGGAGCGGACGGGTGACTCGGGACTTCACCTCCCCTAACCGCCCATTCACGGCATTGGACCGGACGGCCGATCCCGTGTCCCCCACGGGGCCGGTGGCGGCTCCGCCCGCCACCGGCCCCGGTCTCAGCCTTTCTCCGCCGCCATCCGCGCGGCGAAGGCGGCGAGCTCCTCGGACCAGCCCGTCGCCAGCCGCGAGGACGTGGCGATGCGGGTGGCCCGGTCGACCAGCTCCTTGATGTGGCGCTCGGCGATGCCGCGCTCCTCGCGCTCCAGGAGGATCTCCCGCAGCAGCTCCGCGTCCCAGTCGTACTCCGGGCCGCCGTCGAGGAAGCCGCGCAGCCGCCACGCGGCGTGCAGGGACCGGGCGTAGGCGTCGTAGGTGACGTCGAGGTCGGGGCGGCCGGCCAGGGCGCCGCCCAGGCGCAGCGGGTGCCGCACGGCGTACCAGCCGGCCGTGCAGCCCCGGTCGCATCCCGATATGCACCGCCCCGGCCACGGGTCGTCGAGATACTCGGCGGCCATCGCCTCGTGGGCATAGGTGCCGACCACCCGCTCCAGGCGCAGTTCGTCCCAGGTCCGCCAGGCCGCGACGGGCAGCCGGGCCGCGAGCCGGTCGGCGAGGGTGAGGGAGAGGTCGCCCGCGAGGTTCGCGGTGGACTCGCCGAAGCGCCCGGCGTCGCCCGCCCAGCCGTTGCGCTCGTGCTCGGCGGCGCGGCTGACGTGGAGGGTGGGGATGCCACGGCGCAGAGCGGCGTTGTCGCGGACGTCGCTGCGGATGAGGGTGCAGGTGTCGAGGAGTTCGAGGGCGGCCGCGGCGTCGACCGCCTCGGCGGACTCGGGGCCTTCGGGGTCGCCGCCCGCCGCGAGATAGCCGGTGAGCAGGATGACCGGGCGCACCCGGTCGATGCCCACCGCGACGAGCTCGGCGAGGGACTCGATCAGCCCGGCGCCCCGGGTGTCGGCGGTGCGCCAGCGCCGGTGCTCGTCGTTGAGGAGGCCGCGCAGGCGCTCCTCCACGCGGTCGAGCATGCCCGCGCGCTGGAGTTGGGGGGTCACCTCCTGGGGCGCCGGCGAGCGCGGCAGCCTCGGTTGCGCTGTCATCGTGTGCCTCCCTGGATGGCTCCGGCCTGCGACCGGCCGGGCCGGCGGGTGCTCCGCCGCACCGGCGGAGCCTGACCGGCCAGAAGGCTTCCCAGCGCAGCGCGTCGGAAGCGGTGGTTTCCTGCCATACCGGATCGAGCCATACGTTCGGCGCCCGCCGCGGAATTCGGGGCTCCGGAGGCACGGAGCTCGGGACCGGGCGGCCGGACGGGGGTATGCGCGCATGGCTCATATTGGGCTGTTGCGCGATGGCGCCCGGACCGGCAGGGGCCGTCCGGCGGGCGCCGGACCCCGACAGGCCGTCTGTACAGCGCGCCCGCGGCGCCGCTACAAACGGGAGCCCTGGACGGGCGAGCGGGAGGCGACGATGCGCAGGATCGCGATTGTCGGCGCGGGCCAGGGAGGGCTGCACCTGGCCCTCGGACTGGGACCCGGCCGGGACCACGAGGTGACCGTGTACGCGGCCCGGACCGCCGAGGAGGTCCGGACCGGCCCGATCATGTCCACCCAGCTGATGTACGGTCCCGCCCTCGCCCTGGAGCGTGCCGCGGGCCTGCACCTGTGGGAGGCGGAGACCCCGCGGCTGGGCTCGCTGCGCATCACCACCGCGGACGGCGATCTCACCGGGCCGTTCGACGAGCCCGCGCAGTGCGTCGATCAGCGCGTGAAGACGGCGCGCTGGCTGGAGCTGTTCGAGGAGCGGGGCGGCCGGGTCGAGTACGGCACGGTGGAGCCGGAGCAACTGGAGCGGATCGCCGGGGCGCACGACCTGACGGTGGTCGCGACCGGCCGCGGCCCGCTGTCGGAGCTCTTCGGCCGGGACGAGCGGCACAGCCCGTACGACCGCCCCCGGCGGAACCTGGCCGCCGTCTACGTGCACGGCCTGCGCACCGGTCCGGACGCCGCCTGGCCGCAGTTGCGGTGCAGCCCGGTGGAGGGCGTCGGGGAGTTCTTCGCCATGGAGGGCACGGCGGCGGGCGGGCCGTGCGGGATGCTGCTGTGGGAGGCCGTGCCCGGTGGGCCCTTCGACCGCTGGCAGGACCGGCCCGGCCCGGACGCCGTGGTCGGGCGGACGCTCGGCCTGCTGCGGGATCACATCCCCTGGGAGTACGAGCTGTGCGCGGCCATGGAGCCGACGGACGCGGGCGCCGCGCTCGTCGGGGCCGTCACCCCGGTGGTCCGGCACCCGGTGGCGCGGGTCGCCGACGGCCGTCACGTCCTCGGCATGGCCGACGCGGTCGTCGTCAACGACCCCCTGACCGGCCAGGGCGCCAACTCGGCGGCCCGCTGCGCCGACACCTACCTCCGGGCGATCCTCGCGCACGGCGACAAGCCCTTCGACCGGACGTGGATGCTGCGGACGTTCGCCGCGTTCTGGGAGCACGCACGGCACACGGTGGCCCTCACCAACCTGCTGCTGGCGCCCCCGCCGCCGCACGTGCGCCGGGTGCTGGCCACCGCGCGGGAGTACCCGGAGGTCGCCCGCCGCTACGCCAACGGCTACGCCGACCCGGCCGGCTTCCAGGACTGGCTGCTGGACGCGGACCGCGCCGACGCGTATCTCGCCGCGGTGACCGGCCGGCGGGTGCCCGGCGCCTGAGCGGTGCCGGGGCGACGGCGGTAGCCTGATTCCCGGTGGCGGCCGAGGCCGCCACGCGGCGGTGGGGCCCGCCGTACCCGAACCGCGGCACGAGCGCCGCCAACGGTCCCTACTTGCCGGAACCCTGCGAGTAGGAGGCTGACCATGGGCCCGTCACGAGCCGTCGCGGACTCTCCCCCGGTGACCGCCCCGTCCCCCGGCCGGCCTGCCGCGCGCGGACAGTGGCCGGTCGTCTGCGCGGTGTCCCTCGGAGGCGGCATCGGAGCGGCCGTCCGCTACGGCGCGGGACTGCTGTGGCCGACCGCGCAGGGCGCGTTCCCCTGGACCACGTTCCTGATCAACATCGTCGGCTGCGCCCTGATCGGCGCCCTGCTCGTGGTGATCGCCGACCTCGCCGCGCCGCACCGGCTGCTGCGGCCCTTCCTCGGCACGGGGGTACTGGGCGGTTTCACCACGTTCTCCACCTACGCGGTGGACATCCGGAACCTGGTGGACGGCGGCCACGCGGCGACCGCCCTCGCCTGTCTCGCGGGCACCCTGCTCGCCGCGATGGCGGCGGTGTGGGCGGCTGCCCGCCTCACCCGGACGTTCCTGCGCCGGAGGGCCCGATGAGACTCCACGGCAACGCCCTGCGGCTGACGGTCGTCATCGGCGAGTCCGACACCTGGCACCACCGGCCGCTGTACTCCGAGATCGTGCACCGCGCCCGCGCCGCCGGGCTGGCGGGCGCGAGCGTCTTCCGGGGCATCGAGGGCTTCGGCGCGTCCTCGGTCGTCCACACGTCACGGCTGCTGTCCCTGAGCGAGGACCTGCCGGTGTCCGTGGTGATCGTCGACTCCGAGGAGCGCGTACGGGCCTTCGTGCCCGCGCTGGACGAACTGGTCGACGGGGGCCTCGTGTTGCTCGACGAGGTCGAGGTCGTGCGCTACACCGGCCGCGGCGGGCAGCCGGGGGGCGCGGAGTGAACTGGCTGCTCGTCGTCGCCGGGGCCATGGCCGGCGCGCCCCTGCGCTATCTCACGGACCGCGCCGTGCAGTCCCGCCACGACTCGGTCTTCCCCTGGGGCACGTTCACCGTCAACGTCGTGGGCTGTCTGATCCTCGGCGTCCTGACCGGCGCGGCGGTCCCCGACCGCCTGTGGCTCCTGCTCGGCACGGGACTGTGCGGTGCGCTCACGACGTACTCGACGTTCTCCTACGAGACGTTGCGGCTGTCGGAGGAGGGTGCGGGGGTCTACGCGGTGGCGAATGCGGGGGCGAGTGTGGTGTGCGGGTTGGGGCGCTGAAGGACCTGAGGATCCAAATGGGGCTGGATCCCGACGACCCTGACGCAGAACGTCGTCGCATGAGGGCCGCTCGAAAGATCGCTCAGGA
>NZ_JBFBBD010000046.1:0-54722 GCF_040689515.1 Streptomyces sp. NPDC051173 | reverse complement strand
CGCCCCTTCCCGAAACTGGGGCTGCGCCCCAGACCCCGCAACACGCTTCGCGCGTTGTCCTCAAACTCCCCCAGCTACCGCTGGGAGGTGCCCCCGACGGGCTGAAAAGAAAAGAACGGCGCACCCGACTGAAAAGAACCGGCGCACCCACCGGCCTTCATGTTGCCCTCCGGCGGAGGGGGTGGGGCCGGAGGGTGAGGTTCTGGAACGCGGTGCGTCGTCACAGCACCCAACACGTAAGACGGCGCCACGCACCGCGTTCCAGGTCCTCAGCCCGGAGGTCACACCCCCGGTCCAGCCACAAACCAGCCCGGCCGGCGCTTGAGGCCACGCCCGAAGGGCGTCCCGCCGCAGGCGCACACAACCCGCACCCACAAACAAGAAGGACCCCGACGCAGGGGGGGGTGGCGCCGGGGTCCGGTCTATGAGGATATGCCCTTTTAGGCCGCCGCGTCGAAACCTGTGTCGTGAGCCATCTTCTTCAGTTCCAGAAGCGCATGCTTCTCGATCTGCCGAATCCGCTCACGCGTAAGCCCATGCTGCTTGCCCACCTCCGTGAGCGTCCGCTCCCGGCCGTCCTCGATGCCGTAGCGCGCCTTGATGATCGAGGCGGTGCGCTGGTCGAGGCGGCCGATCAGATCCTCGAGCTCCTCGCTGCGGAGCAGGGCGATCACGGACTGCTCGGGCGAGACGGCGGAGGTGTCCTCAAGGAGGTCACCGAACTGGGTCTCGCCCTGGTCGTCCACGGACATGTTGAGGCTGACCGGGTCGCGGGCCCAGTCGAGGACGTCGCTGACGCGGCCGGGCGTGGTGTCCAGCTCGGCGGCGATCTCGGCGGGCTCGGGGTCGCGGCCGTTCTCCCGGTTGAACTCGCGCTGGACGCGGCGGATCCGGCCGAGCTCCTCCACGAGGTGGACGGGCAGCCGGATCGTGCGGGACTGGTCGGCGATGGACCGGGTGATCGCCTGGCGGATCCACCACGTGGCGTACGTGGAGAACTTGAATCCCTTGGTGTAGTCGAACTTCTCGACCGCGCGGACCAAGCCGGCGTTGCCCTCCTGGATGAGGTCGAGGAGGGGCAGGCCACTGCGGGGGTAGCGGCGGGCGACGGCGACGACGAGGCGGAGGTTGGACTTGATGAAGACGTCCTTCGCACGGGCGCCCTCGGCGGCTATCGCCTCGAGCTCCGCGCGGTCCGCGCCCGCGGCTCCGGCGCCCTCGGAGTCGAGGGCTCCGTCGAGGAGCTGCTGGGCGTAGACACCGGCCTCGATGGTCTGGGACAGCTCGACCTCCTTGGCGGCGTCGAGCAGGGGCGTACGCGCGATCTCGTCGAGGTACATGCCGACCAGGTCGCGGTCGGCGATTTCCCCGCCAGCGGCGCGAACACTGCTTGCCCCTTCAGCGCCCTTTGCGGCGGTCTGACGACGGGCGACGGCACGGGTTGCCATGCGTGCTCCCTTGCGATGAGTCGGTCGCGGGACGGATGGGACTCCCCTTGAGGGCGGACCCTGCCACGGGTGTCCCGTCCGAAGGAAAGAACGACTGGAATCCGGACAGAATTCCCATGGAACGTCTTATTTTTTGTGATCATGCAGTACCCTGTCCGGCCGCAACGCGGGAGGACGCTCCAAGGAACCGGGGAAGCGCAGGTCAGAGCCGGTACGGAGGGTGACACCGGGGCGGCCGGGAAGCGTGGTCCGCGACCGTCCGCGCTGACGCCCCGGCACCCCGCTCGCCCTTCAAGACGACCTGGGCGCGCCGACGGTTGCCCACTCAGCCGCCCGGCACGTCCGGAACGTCATATTCCGCGGCGCGGGGCGTAGCGATTCGGCGGCGCGGGCCGTAGCGGTTCCGCGGCGCGGGCCGTGGCGGGAGGGGCCTGAAGTGATCGAGTTGCCGCCGCCCGTACGCGGGTGTGCCCTGGTGGGACAAGGCAGCGGTGCGCGCCACCGCCGGCGGAGCCGACGCGGGGGTGACGCACAGGCGAGAGGAGCCCGCGATGCCGACGCACTCGATCATGCCCGGCCACCACCCCGGCCACGAAGGCCCCGGCCCGGTCCCCCGCGGCACGCATCTCCGCGGCGCGGACCACGCGTCCCGGCTGTCCTGGGCCGTCCCGCTCACCGGAGCCGTCGTGCTCGGTCTGTACGCCGTCTTCCTCTCGGGCCGGAACGGCTTCACGACGCTCGGCTCCTGGCTCATGGGGATCGCCGTCGCCCTGGTCTCCGGGGGCGTCGGGTACGTCCTGATCCGCGAGCGGAAGAAGATGATCACCGAGGTCCGCGCGGTGGCGTACGGCTCGCTCTTCGGCTGCAGCATGGGCTTCCTCTACAGCCTCAGCGGGGACTCGGTGCTGCGCTCCATCGAGATCGGACTGCTGCTGGGCCTGGGGATGGGCCTCGTGTCGTACTACGTCTTCTACTCGCACGAGCACTGAGTCCGCCCCGCGACCGCCCGCCCCTACCCGAACTGCACCGACCTCTTCGCCAGGCCCATCCAGAAGCCTTCGACGGCCGTGCGCTGACGGTTCAGGTCGGCGCCGGCCGCGCCGAGGGTGACGAAGAGCGGGGCGAAGTGCTCGGTGCGCGGGTGGGCCAGCCGGGCCGACGGGGACTTGCGCTCGAAGTCCAGCAGCGCGTCGACGTCCCCGGCGGCGAGCGCCTCGCGCCCCCACGCGTCGAACTCCGCCGACCAGGCGGGCGGCCCCGACCCCGCGTGCCGCAGCGCCGCCAGGTTGTGGGTGAAGAAACCGCTCCCGACGATCAGCACCCCTTCGTCGCGCAGCGGCGCGAGCTTGCGCCCGACCTCCAGCAGCCGCTCCGGGTCGAGGGTGGGCAGCGAGATCTGGAGGACGGGGATGTCCGCGTCGGGGTACATCTCGACGAGCGGGACGTACGCGCCGTGGTCCAGCCCGCGGTCCGGTATGTCCTGTACGGGGGTCCCGGCGCCGCGCAGCGTCCTGCGCACCCGGTCGGCGAGCTCCGGCGCGCCCGGGGCGTCGTACCGCACCGCGTAGTAGCGCTCGGGGAAGCCCCAGAAGTCGTACACGAGCGGCACCCGCGCGGTGGCGCCGAGGGCGAGCGGGGCCTCTTCCCAGTGGGCCGAGACCATCAGGATCGCGGTCGGCCGCGGCAGCCCGGCGGACCAGGCGGCGAGCTCGGCGGTCCACAGCCCGTCATCCGCGAGGGGCGGTGCGCCATGGGAGAGGTAGAGCGCGGGCATGCGTTCGCCGGTGGCCTGCATGGTGCCTCCCGAGGGGTTGATTACTTTGAGGGTTGTTTGAAAGTTCAAGTTATTCGTCAGTTTAGCCCCGCCTTATTTAAACTTCAAGAATCGCGACATCGAGGAAGCCGACGGGTGAAACAGTGGATGCCATGACCAACCGAAAGGTCCCGGACGCCGGGCAGCCGCGCTGGCTCAGCGCCGAGGAGCAGGACACCTGGCAGGCGTACCTCCACGCCACCACGCTCCTGGAGGACCACCTCGACCGGCAGCTCCAGCGCGACGCCGGGATGCCGCACGTCTATTACGGGCTGCTCGTGCACCTCTCCGAGGCTCCTCGCCGGCGGATGCGGATGACCGAGCTGGCCCAGGGGGCCAAGATCACGCGCTCGCGTCTCTCGCATGCCGTCGCCCGGCTGGAGAAGAACGGGTGGGTCCGGCGGGAGGAGTGCCCTTCCGACAAGCGCGGGCAGCTGGCCGTCCTCACGGACGAGGGGTTCGCGATGCTCAGGGATTCCGCGCCGGGGCATGTGGCGGCGGTTCGTGGGGCGATCTTCGATCGGTTGACGGTGGAGCAGGTTCGGCAGCTTGGTGATATCTGCCGCACGATCTCGGCCGGGCTTCAGCCGGCCTCGGGAGCGGATCTTCCCTGGTTGCGGTAGGTCGTCGGCTGCCGTCTGCGTCTGCGGGGACGCCCTTCGGGCGTGGCCTCAAACGCCGGCCGGGCTGGGTGTGTGGCTGGGCCGCCGGGGGTGTGGCCTCAGGTGCCGGCCGGGCTGGGTTGGTGGCTGGACCGGGGGTGTGGCCTCCGGGCTGAGGACCTGGAACGCGGTGCGTGGCGCCGTCTTACGTATTGGGTGCCGTGACTACGCACCGCGCTCCAAAACCTCACCCTCCGGCCCCACCCCCTCCGCCGGAGAGCAAGTTAAAGGCCAGTGGGTGCGCCGGTCTTTTCTTTTTCAGCCCGTTGGGGGCACCTCCCAGCGGTAGCTGGGGGAGTTTGAGGACGCCGCCGCGCAGCGGTGGTGCGTAGACGGCCATGACGAAGGCCCCCCGCCTGAGCGGGGGGCCTTCTCTTCGTGCAGACCGTGTCAGTGCGCCATCACCGGGATGGCGTCCTCGATTGACTCGTCCTCGCCGGACCTCGCGGCCGGGCCGCCCTGGTGGCCGGTGTTGATCGCGAGGAACGCGATCGCCGAGGACAGGGCGAGGATGCCGACCGCCCACCAGATGGCGACGGAGTAGCCGTGCACGCTCGACTGGAGGACGAGCAGCTTCTGGCCCGCGGCGCCCCGGGTGGCCTCGGACAGGTGGGACTTGGCGTACGCGGTGCTGGCGCTGGCCGCGATGGTGTTGAGCAGCGCGGTGCCGATGGCGCCGCCGACCTGCTGCGAGGTGTTCACCATCGCGGAGGCGACGCCCGCGTCGCGCGGCTGGATGCCGTGCGTGGCCAGGCTCATGGCGGGCATGAAGGCCGTGCCCATGCCGAGGCCCATCAGCATCAGGCCGGGCAGGATGCCCGTGGCGTAGGACGTGTCCAGGTCGATCCGGGTCAGCCACAGCAGGCCCAGGGCGGCGAGCAGGAAGCCCGGGCCCATCAGCCAGCGCGGGGCGACCCGGGTCATCAGGCGCGCGCCGATCTGCGTCGAGCCGGTGATCATCATGAAGATCATCGGCAGGAAGGCGAGACCGGTGCTGACCGGGCTGTAGCCGCGGGCGACCTGGAGGTAGTAGGTCAGGAAGAGGAACAGGCCGAACATCGCGATGGCCGCGAGGCCGAGCGAGGCGTAGACGCCGCCGCGGTTGCGGTCGGTGATCACGCGCAGCGGCAGCAGCGGCGACTTCACCTTGGACTCGACGGCCACGAAGGCGAGCAGCAGCACGGCGGCGGCGATGAACAGGCCGACGGTGGCACCGGCCGTCCAGCCGTGGGACTCGGCGCGGGTGAAGCCGTAGACCAGGGAGACCAGGCCGGTGGTGGCCAGGACGACGCCGGGGATGTCCAGCTTCGAGGGGTTGCGGCTGCCGGCGGGCTCGCGGATCACGGCGATGGCACCGGCGGCGGCGACCACGGCGAAGGGGATGTTCACGAAGAACGTCCAGCGCCAGTTCAGGTACTCGGTGAAGACACCGCCGAGGATGAGGCCCACGCCACCGCCGGCACCGGCGATGGCACCGAAGACGCCGAACGCCTTGGCGCGCTCCTTCGCGTCCGTGAACGTGACGGCGAGCAGCGACAGCGCGGCCGGCGCGAGCAGCGCGCCGAAGACGCCCTGGAGGGCGCGGGCGCCCAGCAGCATGCCGGTGTTCATCGCGGCGCCGCCGAAGGCGGAGGCGACCGCGAAGCCGATCAGGCCGATGACGAAGGTGCGCTTGCGGCCCCACAGGTCGGCGATCCGGCCGCCGAAGAGCAGCAGGCCGCCGAAGGCGAGCGCGTAGGCCGTGATGACCCACTGCCGGTTGCCGTCCGAGATCCCCAGGTCGGTCTGGGCGGAGGGCAGCGCGATGTTCACGATGGTCGCGTCGAGGACGACCATCAGCTGGGCCAGGGCGATGAATATCAGCGCTTTCCAGCGCCTGGGGTCGGGGGCGGTCGTGTGGGGCATGGTGCCTACCTCAGTGTTGCGTGGTGCGGGACGGCGAGCGCGTGGCGGCGACCCTGACGGGACGAGCCACGAAGTCTTGGGGGTCAGCCGGAACAGCGGCTGCGGCGCAGTGCCTCCAACGAGGCCGCGGAGCCGGGGAGTTCGGAACGGGCCGGGTTCATCAGGCCGTCGAGGAAGAGCTGGACGTGCCGGTGCACGAAGGCGTCGAAGGTGTCGCAGCCCTTGCCCGGCAGGGGCCTGGTCAGCTGGGCGAGCGCGATCATCAGATCCCCGACGGCGACGTCGGTGCGCAACTGCCCGGAGGCGCGGGCGGCTTCGATCAGCTCCTCGACCGCCCGGTCCAGGCGGCCGCCGGCCGCGACGTGGTCCGGATGCGTCGGATCGATGCTCTCCGCGAAGAGCGTGCACAGTGCCCCGACCCGTTCGTCGGCGGCCGCGTGGGCGAAACGCCTCAGCGCGTGGAAAGCATCGGGCTCCTCGGCTCGTGCCCTCTCCGCCTGGTCCGCGAGGCGGCCGAGGACGAACAGGGTGACATGGCGGATCAGCTCGGAGCGGTCCGCGAAGTGCCGGTACAGCGTGGCATTCCCGACCCCGGCGCGTCGAGCGATTTCATCGAGGGAGGTCTCGTCGCCGTATTCGACGAGCGCCTCCCGCGCGGCGGCGATGATCCGTTCGCGGTTGCGCAGGGCGTCCGCGCGGAGGCGGGGCTGGGGGGTGGCCACGGGTGGCACTCCTTCCTCGGGACTTCTCTCGGGGCTTCTCGTCGGGGCTTCTCTCCGGCTCCGGTCACGCCCTGAGCCGACTCTCCGTACCGGATCACAAGCGGGGAGCGAATCCCCGTTTCGGACGGACGAAGGAGTAAACGGGGATGCGCTCCCCGGATATTTCCCGCCCCGCGCATGACGCGCGTCACACCCGCGGGACCTCCATCTGCCGCAGCCCGGGGAGCGCTCCGGCGCGCGGCGGCACAGGGTGATCACAGAGCGGCCGGACGGCGGGCCGCTCGCCCGGGAGGTGCACCGGCATGAGATCCCTGGCCATCGCGGTCATGGTGCTGCTCACGCTCGCCCTCACCGTGCCGCTGCCCGTCCGGGAGGGCGGGACCGGTGCCGTCGTCGCCGCGGCGCCCGGCGGCCGGTCCGCCACGCCCGCGGGGGCGGGCCGCCCCACGGGCCCCTGCGCGCTCCCCGGCGTCACCGACAACGTCTCCGAGTCCGCGCACACCCCCGACGGCTTCGCCCGCTCCTTCGGCACCGTGCGCGCGGTCACCCTCTTCGTCGACTTCCCCGACGCGCGGGCCACGATCAGCCCGCAGGAGCGCTACGCCGAGTTCTTCCCGGCGGTCGCCGACTTCTACCGGGCCAGTTCGTACGGGCGGCTGGACTACCGCTCGACGCCGGTGCCGCGCTGGATCCGGATGTCACGCCCGTACGCGACGTACGGCATCACGCGCGGCGCGCCCTTCGACGGCGGCAGCGAGAACGGCTACCACGCGATCGCGAAGGAGATCCTGGCCGCCGTCGACGAGAGCGTCGACTTCCGGCAGTTCGACCTCATCAACGTGCTGGTCGCGCCGGGCGCGGGGCCGCCCGCCACCCAGGACGTCCGCTCGGTGACCTTCGCGGGCGCCCCCACCGGGCTCACCACCGACGACGGGACGCCCTTCAAGAACGTCTCGTTCATCTGGAGCCGGCAGACCGGCGACAGCCCGTTCCGCGTCCTCAACCACGAGAACGGCCACAGCTTCGGCCTGCCCGACCTCTACTACACGAGCGCCGAGGACGGCGGCCGGGTGAAGACGCCCGTGGGCCACTGGGACCCGATGGACGAGGACTGGGGGCCGTCCAACGACTTCCTCGCCTGGCACAAGTGGAAGCTGGGCTGGCTGGGCCCCGGTCAGGTGCACTGCCTGACGGGTCCCGGGCGGCGGGTGGTGACCCTGACCCCGACCTCGGTCCCCGGCGGCCCCAAGCTGGCCGTCGTCCCGCTCTCCCGCACCCGCGCGATCACCCTGGAGGTCCGCACTCCGGGGCCGCTGGACCACACGGTCTGCCGGGCCGGCGTGCTCGTCTCCACGGTCTCCACCGACATCGCCTCGGGCGCGGGCCCCGTGCGCACCTCCGACGCCACCCCCGGCAGCATCGGCTGCTACACGAACGACCTGAACGTCAACGCCCCGCTCAGCGACGCGCCTTACGTCGCCGGACAGCGGTGCTCGACGGCGGGGGTGGACATCGAGGTGCTCGACGGGCGCGGCGCGGGGACGTGGCGGGTGGCGGTGACGGTGGGCGGGGGCTGACCCCTCGGGCGCTGCCCCCTCAGGCGTCGTCCCGCCAGTGCCGCCGGCCGACGCTGATCAGCCGCAGCTGCCTCCTCGCCGTGTCCGCGATCGACGGCTCCTCCCCCGGTCCGGCCTCCAGGAAGGCGGACGCCGTCATCACCAGGTGGTCGACGTACATCCCGGCGAGCATGCGCACGTCCTCCGCGCTCCACCCCGCGGAGACCTCCTGCGTGGCGAGCGCCGCCGCGACCTCGTCGCCGAACTTCGCCAGTTCCGCAGCGATGGCCTCACGCACCGCCCGTACGCCGCCGTGCCGTTCGCGCGCGATGAAGCGCACGTGCGCCGGGTGCAGCCGTACGTGCGCGGCGACCGCCGCCACGCTGCGGTCGATGACCTCCTCGGCCTCCGTCTGCTCGGCGAGCACCGCGCGGATCATCACGTGCAGGCTGCCGAGCGACTGCTCGACCAGGGCCACGCCGAGGTCGGCCATGTCGCGGAAGTGCCGGTAGAAGGCGGCGGGCGCGACCCCCACGACCCGGGTGACCTCGCGCAGCCCGAGGCTGCTCAGGCTCTGCTCCTCCAGCAGGCCGAGCCCCGCCTCCAGGAGGGCCTGACGGGTCTTCTGCTTCTGGGCCTGACGGACGCCGAGGGTGTTGCTCATGGATTCAGTAAACAACTGTTTGCCCGATGGCGCCACCAAGGGGTACGCTGCTTTCAGTGAACAGTTGTTACTCCATCTGTTCACCCAACGCTTGAGGAAGGACCGGAAATGATCTTCCTGATAGCGGCCGTCCTCCTGCTGGGAGTCCTGGTGGGCGCCGCGGCACACACCCCGCTCCCCGTGCTGCTCCCGGCGGCGGGCGCCATCGCCGTCTGGCTGCTGGCCTTCGCGGTCCGTGAACGGACGAGGGAGCGGTGACGATGACGACGACCCTGAACGAACGGCGGCGCGCGGCCACTCCGCGGCCGGCCGACCCCGCCCCCACCCCGACCCCGGCGCCCGCGCCCCGCGCCCGCCGCGACGTGCCGGACGCCATGGCCGTCTGGTCCTTCGTCCTGGGCCTGCTGGGGCTGCTGATCTTCAACCTGGTCCTGGGGCCCGTCGCCCTGACCCTTGCCACCCTCGCCCTCACCCGCGGCACGACCCGCAAGGGCCGCGCGGCCCTCGGCCTCGCGCTGGGCGCGGCGGACCTGGCCGTCATCGTCACGCTGATGGCGACGGACCACACGATCTCCTGGGCGGCCGGCGGCTGAACCGCCGCTGTGCTCCCGGAACCTCTCCGGCCCGCGGTTGGGTGACCGCCGCACCTCGTCTTCCCCACGCTCGACGACCACCGTTGAAGGCTCAGTCGCCAGTCGGCCGAACCGCAGGACGGAGTGTCGTGAACCAAGCAGCAGTGCTGAGTCTTAATGACCGTCGGGGGCAGCACCAGGGGCCGGACCGCACCGGAGGGCGCGGAACGGACGGAAGAGGGGGCGCGGAACTGCGCACCTCCCTCTTCTCCACCCTGCGCCGCAGCGACCAGCGCGAAAAGGCGGACCGCTATCTGAGCGGGCTGCTCGCGGCCGAGGGCCGCAAGTCGATCCGCAACATCGCCACGGTGCACGGCGGACCCGCCGCGGAGCAGAGCCTGCACCACTTCATCTGCAGCTCCACCTGGGACTGGGAGCCGATGCGCGCGGAGCTCGCCCGCTTCCTGGGCCGGACCGCGCCCCACCGGGCCTGGGTGGTGCGGTCGCTCGCGATCCCCAAGGCGGGTACGCACTCCGTGGGCGTGGGGCGGCAGTTCGTCCCCGACCTCGGGCAGGTGATGAACGGGCAGTTGGCGTACGGCGCCTGGTTCGCCTCCGAGGGGATCAGCGCGCCCGTCGACTGGCGGCTCTTCCTGCCGCCCACCTGGCTGGACCACGAGGGCCGGCGGTCCCGGGCGGAGATCCCCGACGGCATCGAGGAGGCCACCCCGGCCCAGTGCGCCGTCGACACGGGGCTGGGCGCCGCGCGCTCGTGGGGGCTGCCGAACCGGCCCGTCATCCTGGACACCGAGCTGGGCGAACCCGGCACCGCCGTACGGGCGTTCGCAGCGGCAGGGGTCCCCCTGCTCGCCCGGATCGACGCCAGGACACAGCTGTCCGTCGCCGACCGGGCCCTGCCCGGCGCCGGCAGCGGGGCCCTCCCGGCCCGGCAGATCCTGGAGTCGGTCAGGGGCCTGGCCCGGCCGGTGGACTGGACGCACCCGACCGCGCCCGGCGTACGCCTGACCACGCTCGCCGCGGCGGTCCCGGTGCGGCTCACGCGGCCCGCGACCGGACCGGCGCCGCTCGCCCGGCGCGAACTGCTGCTGCTGGGCGAGTGGCCGGACCGGCGGCGGCAGCCGTCCCGGATCTGGCTCGCCGACCTGCCGGGCGTCCCGCTGAGCTCCCTGCTGCGGCTGAGCAAGCTCGCGGTGAGGGTCGACCACGACGTGGAACGGGTGGGCGACCGGGTGGGCCAGCGCGACTACGAGGGCCGCTCCTTCCCCGGCTGGCACCGCCACATGACCCTCGTCTCGGCGGCGCACACGTTGGCGATACGGACCGCTGCGCCGTCCGCTGCGCGGGGCGAGCAGCGCAGGGCGAGCTAGTAGGGCCTGTCCGGCGGATCTTGTGGTCGGTGCTGCGGGTGGTCGTCGTCCGCACCGCCGCTGCGCGGCGGTGTCCTCAAGCGCCGGACGGGCTGGTCGTGGCTGATCCGGGTGCGCAATTCAGCCCGTTGGGCGTTTGAGGACGCGCCCCCTACGCCCCGCGTTCGGCGAGCATCCGCCGTGTCCGGTTGAGCCTGAGCGCGAGCTGGATCTCCAGCGAGCGCTCCGGCTTCTGCCAGTCCGCGCCCAGGAGTTCGGTGATCCGTTCCAGGCGGCGCGAGACCGTGTTGGGGTGGACGTGCAGGGTTCTGGCCGCGTGCCGCGGGCTGCTGCCGGAGGCGAAGTACGCCTCCAGCGTGCGGGTGAGCTCCGTGAAGCGCTGGGTGTCATAGTCCAGCACGGCGCCGATGACGGAGCCTATGTAGTCGTCGGTGTCGTACGTGTCGCACAGGAGCAGGCCGAGGAAGCCCATCTGCCGGGGTGTGGCGACGCAACCGGTGTTGCCGAGCTCCGTGAGCGCTTCGAGGCAGTGCTGCGCCTCGCGGTGGACCTGCCGGACCGTGTCGAGGCCCGACGTCGGCCCGGAGGCGCCCACCGTGACCGGATGCCCGAGCAGCGGCGAGAGCTGGTCGCTCACGGACCGCGCGACGGCCTCCGCGTCGTCGCCCGGCAGCAGCAGCGTGATGCAGCCGTTGTGCACGCTCTTCAGCCCGCGCTTGCGCTGGGCGTACGAGGAGGCCCAGACGACCGCCCGGCCCTGGGAGCCGCCTTCGGGGCGGGCCACCACGACGACGTGCGGGTCGTCGACGTCGACGGCGAGGGCGCGGGCCCGCTCCTCGACGTGCCGCCACGGGCGGCGCGGTCCCGCCAGCAGTTCGTCGAGGAACTCGTCGCGGACCTGGCTCGCGGCCACGGCCGTGCTGCGCTCCAGGAGCAGGGCCAGCGCGACGGTCCGGGCGGTGAGGAGGAGCGGCGCGGGCGGGTCCGCGCCCGGGTCGGCCGGGACGAACAGCACGGTCCCGAGGTCCTCGCCGCTCGCGGCGACGGGGGCGATCCAGGCCCCGCCGCCCAGCGGCACCGGCTCGCCCCCGGCGTGCGCGTCCAGCACGCCCTCGGTCAGTTCCGCCGCGTCGAACGCGGGCAGTTCACCGGTCGCGGCCAGGATCCGGCCGCCGGGGTCACGGACGGCCAGCGTGCCGCGCATCGCCTCGGCCGAGGCGCCGACGATGCCGCGCAGATCGCCGCCGTCCAGGACCCGGCCGACCAGGTCGCTGTGCACGGTTTCGAGGCGGCGCCGCTCGGCGAGTTCCGCCTCGGCGGCGGCCCTCTCCCTCTCCAGCGCCCGGGTCCCGGCCCGTACTTCCTCCAGCGCCCTGGCCTTCTCGATGGAGACGGCCGCGACGTCGGCCAGCGAGCACATCAGGCTGATCTCGTCCGGCAGGAAGTGGCGCACCTCGCGGCCCGCGCCGTAGAGCGTGCCGACGACGGTGCCGCAGCACGTCAGCGGGACCGCCATGATCGCGCGGATGCCCTCGGCGCGGACCACCTCGTCGATCTCGTCGGCGTGCGCGATGCGGTCGTCGGCGAGGTAGTCCGGGGTCCAGAAGGGGGCGCCCTCGGTCAGGACCGCGGTGCCCAGGCCCGAGCTGCCGCGCACCTTCAGCCCGACGTTGAGCGCGGTGGTGTCGCCCTCCGAGGCGCGGATGGTCATCCCGCCTCCCACGGGGCCCGCGCCGCCGTCGGCGCGGGTGCCCGCGGCCGCCTCGTGGAGGCCGATGTAGGCCAGGTCGAAGCGCAGCAGCAGCCGGGCCCGCCGGGCGACTTCCTTGAGCAGGCTCTCCAGGTCGCGCGCGTGGCTGAGCTCGCGCGCGGTGTCGAGGAGCGCGGTCAGCCCCGCCTCCCGGCGCTGCCCGCGGCCGAACAGCTCGTGGATGTCCGTGCCCAGGCGCACGGCCCGGTCGAGTCTTTCCAGCTTCTTGACGGACGCGCCGTCCCGGCGCGCGCGCTGGAGCAGCTCCTCGAACTGCCGTGGGGCTTGTCGGTGGGCCAGAAGTTCGAGCACGTCCAGCGCGTCGGGGCCGGTTCGGTGCACATCAGCCATCAGATCGTCCCCCCGTAACAACGGCTGCCTCCCAGATCCCTCTAAGAATCCATGTCCCAAGGCTACTAGTTTTGGTCATTTCAGCCCCAGGCCAGGGCGAGGGAGCGACAAGGAGGCGTAAGGAGGACACGGGGCATGGTGGTCCGGTCACCACCCGCGGCGGCCGACTGTGTCACGGCATCACCTTTTGCGATTTCATTACCTAAGCCATGATCAACAACGGGGCCGTGGCAGCGCCCCGCCGAAGACGTTTCCTCTGTAGGGGGCACAGGGACCTGATGTCGGAAGTCCGCAGTTACCTCCACTCCTTGGAGCGCGGCCAGGACTCCCTCACGCGGGAGGACCGGCCGGCCACCTTCACCATGAACGGACGCGAGTGGGACCTGCTCGACCAGGTCTTCGCGCCACCGCACACCTCGTCGACCGGCGCCGCCATGGGGCTGCTGGGGCTGGCCGGGCCGCGGCCCGGCCCGTGGCGGGGCTCCCTGCTGGAGATCGGGTGCGGCACCGGCGTCATCGCCGTCGGCGCGGCCCTGGCCGGCAGCCCCGAGGTCACCGCCTCGGACATCAACCCGCACGCGGTGCGGAACACCGCGCTGAACGCCGCGCGGCACGGCGTCGCCGACCGGGTCCGGGCCGTGCACAGCGACCTCTTCGCCGGCCTGGCGGACGACGAGCGCTTCGACACGGTCTACTGGCACTCCAACTTCGTCCTCGCACCGCCGGACTACCACTACCGCTCGGACCACGAGCGGGCGTACGTCGACCCCGGCTACGCCGCCCACCGGCGGTATCTGGAGGAGGCACCCCTCCGGCTGGCGCCCGGCGGCCGGGCCCTGCTCCACTTCTCCAGCCGGGGGGACACGGAGGCGCTGCGCCGGGCGGCGCGGGAATGCGGCAGGCAGCTGCGGGAGCTGAACAGCACGACCGTCCGGGACGGCGCGGTCCCGGTCGAGCACACGTTGTTGGAGGTGTCCGTCGTCAGGACACCGCGAGGTACGGGGCGATCGTGCGCACACTGATCATCGACAACTACGACTCCTTCACCTACAACCTGGCCCACTACCTGACCGCGGTCAACGGCCGGGAGCCCGTGGTCGTCCGCAACGACGACCCCGCCTGGCGGGCCGGCAGACTCGCGGAGTTCGACAACGTCGTGCTCTCCCCCGGGCCCGGGACCCCGGAGCTCGCGGCCGACTTCGGCATCTGCCGGGAGCTCGTCGACCACTGCGACCTGCCCCTGCTCGGGGTGTGCCTGGGGCACCAGGGCATCGCCCTCCAGCACGGCGCCACGGTGCGGCGCGCCCCGGAGCCCCGGCACGGCCGCACCTCGCCCGTACTGCACGACGGGACGGGGCTGTTCGCGGGGCTGCCCGCGCCGTTCGAGGTCGTGCGCTACCACTCGCTCGCGGTCACCGACCTGCCCGACGAGCTGGAGGCGACGGCCTGGACACCGGACGGCGTCCTCATGGGGCTCCGGCACCGGCACCGGCCGATGTGGGGCGTGCAGTTCCACCCCGAGTCCATCCGCACCGAGTACGGCCACGAACTCCTCGCGAACTTCGGCGCGTTGAGCCGCGAGCACCGGGCGGAGCGGCCCGCGCCCGTGCGGCTCTCCGGCGGTCCGGCCGCGCCCGCGGCCCCTGCCCGGCACCGGCGGTTGCGGGTGCTGGCCGAGCCGCTGCCCGTCCGCTGGGACGAGGAGGCCGCGTTCGAGGCGCTCTTCCACGGCGGCGAGCACGCCTTCTGGCTGGACAGCAGCACCCACGAGCAGCCCCTGGGCAGGTTCTCCGTCATGGGGGACGCCTCGGGCCCGCTCGCCCGCGTGGCCACGGCCGACGTCGGCACCCGCACCGTCTCCGTGCATTCGGCCACCGGCACGCAGGTCGTCACCGGCGAGTTCCTCGAATGGCTGGACGCGGACCTGCGGGAGTGCGCCACCGAAGTCCCCGAGCTGCCCTTCGACTTCGCCCTGGGCTGGGTCGGCTACCTCGGGTACGAGCTGAAGGCGGAGTGCGGCGGCAGCCGCGCGCACCGCGCCGAGGAGCCCGACGCGGCGATGGTCTTCGCCGACCGCGCCCTGGTCCTCGACCACCTGACCGGCACCGCCCACCTCCTCGCGCTGGCGGAGGACGGCGACGAGGGCGCGGCGCGCGCCTGGCTCGCCGCCACCGCCGGGACGCTCGCGGCGCTGACGGGCAAGGGGGCGCCCCCGCTTGAGGCACCCGCGCCGCTCTCCGGGGTGCGGCTGCGCCACGACCGCGAGGCGTATCTGGACCTGATCGCCGAGTGCGGGCGGGAGATCGCGGCGGGCGAGACCTACGAGGTGTGCCTGACGAACATGGCCGAGGCCGAGGGCGAGCTCGACCCCTGGCAGGGCTACCGCCTCCTGCGCCGCGTCAGTCCGGCGCCGTTCGGGGCGCTGCTGCGCTTCGGGCCCCTCGCGGTGCTGAGCACCTCGCCCGAGCGCTTCCTGCGGATCTCCCGGGACGGCGTCGTCGAGTCCAAGCCGATCAAGGGGACCCGGCCGCGCGGTGCCACGCCGGAGGAGGACGCCGCGCTCGTCGCGGACCTGCGCGCGGACGAGAAGGACCGGGCCGAGAACCTGATGATCGTCGACCTGGTGCGCAACGACCTCGGGCGGTGCGCGGAGTGGGGCTCCGTGGAGGTGACCGGGCTCTTCGACGTCGAGACCTATGCCACCGTCCACCAGCTCGTCAGCACCGTCCGCGCGCGCCTGCGGCCCGACGCGAGCGCGGTGGAGTGCGTACGCGCCGCGTTCCCCGGCGGTTCGATGACCGGGGCGCCGAAGGTCCGCACCATGGAGATCATCGACCGGCTCGAAGGGGGCCCGCGCGGCATCTACTCGGGTGCGATCGGCTATCTCTCCCTGTCCGGGGCGGCCGACCTGAGCATCGTCATCCGTACCGCCGTGGTGACACCGGGGCGGGTGCGGTACGGCGTCGGCGGGGCCGTCATCGCCCTCTCCGACCCGGCGGCGGAGTTCGAGGAGACGGCGGTGAAGGCGGCCCCGTTGCTGGCCCTTACCCGTGGCGGCTTCCCCGGCAGGGACGGTCAGGCGACACCGGCCGGCTCCGGACAGCCGGCCCGCTCCACGGAACGCGCGGTCTCGTCGAAGGGGATACCGAGCCTCTCCAGCTCCGCCACCACCTGACCGGCGGCCCGGTGCCCGCAGGTGAGCGTGTCACCGTGCGCGCTCCCGTGCCGGGCCAGGTCCTCCAGGGCGGCGGGCGACAGGGCGCTCACCGTCCCCCAGCCGACGAGCCCGGCCGCCCCGCGCGCGTCGGTGGCCCACAGCGGGCGGGGCGGGCGGGCGCCGTGTGCCACGAGGGCCCTCCAGCGGGCGCTGCCGAGCAGTTCGTCGTGCGTGCGGTAGACGAGCCGGGCCGCGGCCAGGGCCGCCGTGCCGCGCAGCGCTCCGGCCGCGGGGTCGGCCGACCCCGCGAGCAGGGCGTCGACGCGGTCGCCGAGGCGGTCGACGTCGACCTGGACCACGGCGGCGACGGCGGTGAGGTCGCGGCCCTGCCCCGAGGCCCGTTCGAGGCCGTGGAAATAGGCGTCCGCGGCGGCGGCGTACCCCTGCGGGCCGCAGACCGGGCCGACGTGGACCCCGATGCCCCGCGCGAGGCAGTCGGCGGCGGTGGCCAGGCCCTCGTCGCTGGCGTCGGTCCTGATCAGCACGTTGGGCCGGGCCACCGCGTCGGCCAGTGACCGCGCCGCCTCGGGGGCCGGGCCGGGAGCGGCGCTCACCCAGCCGTCCTTGCCGTGCGTGGCCGCGAAGGCCTCGCGCAGGACGTCGCAGGCCCCGCGGATGTCCTCGGCGGGCAGCGGGTCCGCCACGGCGCCGCGCACCGCACCCTCCGCGACCGCGCGGGCCAGGGTGCCGTCGGCCAGGTGGCCGTGGCGCAGGCCGCCGAGCCACAGGGAGACGCCTTCCGCCGCCAGCTGCCCCAGGACGCCGCTGCCGTCGTTCTCGTCAGAGGACGGGCCCGCGCTCAACCAACACACCTCCCGCAAGGCTCGTATCGTCTGCGCCGGGTCCCACCGGCAACTCCGCCCGCCGTGACGCCTGTTGGAGCTCCACGGGCGGACCGCCGGTCACGCGGACGGCGGCGTGGGCCACGGGTCGCGCACCACGTCGGACAGAGTGCGAAAGTTTACCCCGGCGGTAACCCCTCCCCCCTGCGCGGGCCACGCGCACGGGACCCAACTCCGTTGCGGTCGTTTCGGTTTCAAGCGAACCGGCCCGAGTGAAGGTACGGACCATAGCCCCGCGCCGCCGCCACGGCAACCACCGTCCCAGAGCCCCGGCACGGCGACGAGCCGAAGCGGACCACTCCGTCATATCGCCCTCGCCCCGGCGCCGACTTGATGGAGTGGACCGGCCGGCGTTGACAACCACCAGGCGTATGCGAAATGTCTTTCCCGGCCGGGAAAAACTCCCTCCCGCATCACCTGACGAAGTAGGGATTACGCCCTTCACCTCCTCACCGCGGCTGTCACAGACTCCATGGGCGCCGCTCCCGGAAATCCCTTTACGGGGCGCGGTGCCCGATCGCCATGGAGGAATTTAATGGACAGCGATATGTCACTCCTGCGAACTGTTCCGGCACAGCAGCAGCCGGCTTGGGAGAATCACCCGGATCTCGCGCGCACGCTCGCGGAACTGAAAGAGAAACCCGGCCTCGTGAACGGGGCGGACGTACGGATCCTGCGCTCCCAGCTCGCCGAGGCGGCGGCCGGGAAGGTCCAGGTCGTGCAGTCCGGCGACTGCTCCGAGGACTTCGCGGAGTGCACATCGGGCTACGTCGCCCGCAAGGCCGCACTGCTCGACACGCTGGCCGGGGCGATGCGGATGAACGCGCACAAGCCGGTGCTGCGCGTGGGCCGGATGGCCGGCCAGTTCGGCAAGCCGCGCTCCAACCCGACCGAGCTCGTCGACGGCCGTGAGCTGCCGGTCTACCGCGGCCACATGGTCAACGACCCGAGCCCCGACCCCGAGCTGCGGCGGCCCGACCCGCGCCGGCTGCTGGCCGGCTACGACGCGGCGAGCCAGGCCATGCGGCACCTGGGGTGGACGGGCTCCGACCTGCCGCGCTGGATCGGCCCGCCGGTGTGGACCAGCCACGAGACGCTGCTGCTCGACTACGAACTCCCCATGGTCCGCAGGGACGAGGAGGGCCGCCTGCTGCTCACGTCCACGCACTGGCCGTGGATCGGCGAGCGCACCCGCCAGGTGGACGGCGCGCACGTCACCCTGCTCGCCAAGGTCGTCAACCCCGTGGCCTGCAAGGTCGGTCCGAGCATGACCACCGACGAGGTCCTGCGGCTGTGCGAGAAGCTCGACCCGGAGCGGGTGCCCGGCCGGCTGACGCTCATCGCGCGCATGGGGGCGGACAACGTGGCGGAGAAGCTGCCGCCGCTGGTCAGGGCCGTGCACGCGGCCGGACACCCCGTCATCTGGCTCACCGACCCCATGCACGGGAACACGATCAGCGGCCCCGACGGCCTGAAGACCCGCATGCTGGAAACCGTGCTGCGCGAGGTCGAGGAATTCCAGATCGCGGTTTCCGAACACGGCGGCATCCCCGGTGGACTCCATTTGGAGACGACCCCGGACGAGGTCACCGAATGCGTCTGCGATGTCACGACGTTCGACCGGGTCGGCGACAAGTACACCAGCTTTTGCGACCCCCGCCTCAACCCCGTGCAGGCCGTACAGGTCGCCGCGGTCTGGCGGGCATGAACGACGGCCCGCGGGTCGCCCCCCGCGCCGCGCCGCAAACGAAAGGCTCAGCAGTGAACGGAAAAGTCGCGCTCGTCACCGGGGCCGCCGGCGGTATCGGTGAGGCGATCGCCCGCGTCCTCGCGGGAGCGGGCATGTCGGTGGCCGCGGTCGACCGGGACGCCGACGGTCTGAAGGCGTCGGCCGGCCGTGCGGCGGCCGACGGCCTGGACATCACCGCGTTCCCCGCCGACGTGACGGACAGCGCCGCCGTCGAGGCCGTCGTCGACGAGGTCGAACGGCGCCTCGGGCCCGTCGGCCACCTGGTCAACGCCGCCGGTGTGCTCCGGCTCGGCCCGGCCAGGGAACTCTCCGACGCGGACTGGCAGGCCACCTTCGCGGTCAACACCACCGGGGTCTTCCACGTCTCCCGCGCCGTGGTCAACCGCATGGTGCCGCGCGGCCGCGGCGCCGTGGTGACCGTCGCGTCGAACGCCGCCGGCACGCCGCGCACCAACATGGCGGCCTACGCGGCGTCCAAGGCCGCGGCCGCCATGTTCACCAAGTCGCTGGGCCTGGAGGTCGCCCGGCACGGCATCCGCTGCAACGTGGTGGGGCCGGGCTCGACCGACACCCCGATGCTCAACTCGATGTGGCACGACGAGAGCGGGCCCAGGGCCACGATCGAGGGCGACCTCGACGCGTACCGCGTGGGCATCCCGCTGGGCAAGGTCGCCCAGCCCGAGGACATCGCGCGGGCCGTGGCCTTCCTCCTCTCCGACGAGGCGTCCCACATCACCCTGGCCTCCCTCACCGTCGACGGCGGTGCGGCCCTCGGTGTCTGACACCGGCAACGACCACAGAAACGCGAGGCAGCCCATGCCGGGGATTCCGGCCATCGAGCCGTACCCGATGCCCACCGAGGGCGACATACCCGAGAACACCGCGGCCTGGACCGTGGATCCGGACCGCGCCGTCCTGCTGCTGCACGACATGCAGCGCTACTTCCTCGAACCCTTCCCCGCGGACGAGGCGCCCGGCCGGGACCTGGTCCGCAACGCCACCGCGCTGCGCGAGGCCAGTGCCCGCCTGGGCATCCCCGTCGCCTACACCACGCAGCCGGGCAGCATGACCCCGCAGGAGCGCGGCCTGCTCAAGGACTTCTGGGGCCCCGGCATGCGGGTCGACCCCGAGCACCGCGCGGTGGTCGACCCACTGGCCCCTGAGCCCGGCGACTGGGTGTTCACCAAGTGGCGCTACAGCGCCTTCTTCAAGTCCGAACTCCTGGAGCGCATGCGCTTCGACGGGCGCGACCAGCTCGTCATCTGCGGGGTCTACGCGCACATCGGCGTGCTCAGCACCGCTATCGACGCGTTCACCCACGACATCCAGCCGTTCCTCGTCGCCGACGCCGTCGCCGACTTCTGCGCGGCCGACCATCGCCTGGCCCTCGACTACGCGGCCCGGCGCTGCGCCGTGGTCAGCACGACCGCGACCGTGCTCGACGAGCTCCAGCAGACCCGGGCGCGGCTGTGACCGCGGAAGGAGCCTCCATGGACAACGACCTGCTGGCACGGATCCTCATCGAACAGCCGCCCTCCTTCGCCCTGTTGTACCGCCCCGAGGCGTCGGGCGCGGAGGTCCTGGACGTCATCGTCGGCGACGCGGTGGCGGTGGACGAGCTCGCCGACCTGCCCGTCTCCGAGGAGCCGGGCCCCGCAGGCGCGCCCCGCCACGAGGTGCTTGCCGTCGTCCCGTACCGGCAGATCGCCGAGCGCGGCTTCGCCGCCCCCGACGACGGCGAGCCGCTGCTCGCGATGACCGTCACGGAGCAGGACACCGTCCCGGTGGACGAGGCGCTGCGCCGCCTGCCGAACGTGCCGACGGAGCTGTCCGGCGGCCACTTCGACCTGGACGACGAGCAGTACGCGGACACCGCCCGCACGATCATCGCCGAGGAGATCGGCACGGGCGCGGGCGCCAACTTCGTCCTCAAGCGGTCCTACGTCGCCGACATCACCGGCTACACCCCGCACAGCGCGCTCTCCTTCTTCCGCCGCCTGCTGGCGAAGGAGGCGGGCGCCTACTGGATCCACCTCGTCCACACCGGCGGGCGCACGCTGGTGGGCGCCAGCCCCGAGCGGCACGTCAGCCTCTTCGACGGCACGGCGGTGATGAACCCGATCAGCGGGACGTACCGCTACCCGGCGTCCGGCCCGACCCTGCCGGGGGTGATGGACTTCCTCGCGGACCGCAAGGAAGCCGACGAGCTCTACATGGTCGTCGACGAAGAGCTGAAGATGATGGCCCGGATCTGCGAGGACGGCGGCCGGGTCGTGGGCCCGTACCTCAAGGAGATGGCCCGCCTCGCGCACACCGAGTACTTCATCGAGGGGCACACGTCCCGCGATGTGCGGGAGATCCTGCGCGAGACGCTCTTCGCCCCCACCGTCACCGGCAGCCCGCTGGAGAGCGCGTGCCGGGTGATCAACCGCTACGAGCCGGCGGGCCGCGGCTACTACAGCGGCGTGCTGGCCCTCATCGGCCGGGACGAGCGCGGCGGGCGCACCATGGACTCCTCCATCCTCATCCGCACCGCCGACATCGACGGCGGCGGGCGGCTGCGGATCGGGGTGGGCGCGACGCTCGTACGCCACTCCGACCCGGCGTCCGAGGCCGTGGAGACGCGGGCCAAGGCCGCCGGGCTGCTCGCGGCCCTGGGCACGGACCGTACGGACGGCTTCGGCGGGCACGCGAGCGTGCGCGACGCGCTCGCGGCGCGCAACGACCACATCGCGGGCTTCTGGCTCAAGGAGAACGACGCCCGGTCCCGGCCCGTGCCCGCGCTGGCCGGCCGCCGGGTGCTGGTGGTCGACGCCGAGGACACCTTCACGTCGATGATCGCGCACCAACTCCGCTCCACGGGGCTGTCGGTGACCGTGCGCCGCTTCGACGAGCCGTACTCCACCGACGGCTACGACCTGGTCGTCATGGGCCCCGGCCCCGGCGACCCGCGCGACACCGCGCACCCCAAGATCGCCCACCTGCGGGAGACGATCGGCGCGCTGCTGGCCGGGCAGCGGCCGTTCCTCGCCGTCTGCCTCAGCCACCAGGTGCTGTCCACCCTGCTCGGCCTCGGCCTGGTGCGCAGGGAGACCCCCAACCAGGGGGTGCAGCGCGAGATCGACCTGTTCGGCCGGCGCGAACGGGTGGGTTTCTACAACACGTTCGCCGCCCACAGCGACGAGGACAAGGTCCAGGCCCCCGACGGCTCCGTCGTCGAGGTCAGCCGGGACGTCGCGACGGGCGAGGTGCACGCGCTGCGCGGCCCCGGCTTCGCGTCGATGCAGTTCCACGCCGAGTCCGTACTGACCGAGGACGGTGTCCGCATCGTCGGTGAGCTGCTCGAGGAGTTGATCCGGACATGCGCGTCGTGGTCGTCTGGTGGGATCTGAGCGAGTCGCGGGAGACCGTCGCCTCGCTGCGGGAATTCCTCCGCGGCGAGGCCGTGGACCGCTGGGCCCAGGTGCCCGGGCTGCGCCTGAAGCTGTGGATCTCCGACACCGAGGGCCCGGCCGAGCGCTGGGGTGCCGTCTTCGTGTGGGAGTCGGCCGCGGCGGCGGAGCAGCCCCTGCCGACCAAGGCGGGCGAGCTGATCGGCTACCCGCCGGCGCACCGCTCGTCCTTCGACCTGGAGGCGACGACGGAGGGTCTGTACGACCTCGCGCGGCTCGCGGGGCGGGGGCTGGCGTTCGCGTAGCGGAGCAGCGGTGAAACGCGGAGCGGCCGGTGCCCGGGGAGGGGCACCGGCCGCTGTGCGGTCCGGCTCAGAGGGTGGCGAGCGCGCCGTCCACGACGTCCGCGATCATCTGCCGGTCGTCGTGGGCCCTGCTGAGGACGTGCAGGCCGTAATACGTGCTCAGCACCTGGCGTGCCAGGCTCGCCGCGTCGCGGTCGGTGCGGATCTCACCGGCCCGCTGACCGCGCGCGACCGCCTCCCGGAGCGCCTCCTCCACCCTGGCGAAGTGGCGGTGCACCTGCGCCTTGACGTCCGGGTCCGCGCTGGCCATCTCGATGGCCGCGTTGATCGCGAAACAGCCGACGGGGCGCCCGGTGCCGGAGGGGTCGACCTCGATGTCGACGTCGTGGAGCATCAGCTCGCGCAGCCGGTCCTTGACCGGCCCCGGCCGCTCGAGGATCCCGATCTGCGCGTCGGTGGCCGTGTCGTAGTACCGGCGCAGGGCGCGCAGATACAGCTGTCTCTTGTCGCCGAACGTGTTGTAAAGGCTCGACGGGCCCAGCCCGGTGCCCTCGCTCAGGTCACGGGTGGAGGTCGCCTCGTAGCCGCGGCGCCAGAACGCGTCCATCGCCGCGCCGATGACGCGGGTCTCGTCGAACTTCCTCGGCCTCGCCATAATCAGCACACTAGAGGTTTTGAAGCGATCGTCCAAAAACCCCAGGCAGGGGGCTCGCCGGGCGTCGCCGTGCCGCCTCAGGCGCCCAGCGCCTCCTTCACCACGCGGGTCCGCTCCGCGGCCGCGCGCTCGCTCAGCTCGGTGCCGTAGGCGTCGAAGATGTGGAAGGTCCCGGCCCACTGGTGGATCCCGGTGGGGACGCCCGCCTCCAGGAGGCGCAGTCCGTAGCCGATGCCCTCGTCGCGCAGCGGGTCGTACTCGGCGGTGATGATGTGGGCCGGGGGCAGTCCCGAAAGGTCCGTGGCCCGGCCGGGTGCCGCGTAGGGCGAGGTCTCGCGCTGCTCGTGCCCCTCGCCGAGGTAGTGCCGCCACGACGCCCGGGAGTGCGGCGTGGACCAGACCGGGGTGTCCTGGAAGCGCCGGGCGGACGGGGTGTCCATCCGGTCGTCGATCACGGGGAACGTGAGCAGCTGGAACACGAGCCGCGGGCCGCCGCGGTCGCGGGCCATCAGCGTGAGCGCGGCGGCGAGCGCGCCGCCGGCGCTGCATCCCGCGACGCCCATCCGGTCCGGGTCGATGCCGAGTTCGGCGGTGTTCTTCGCCATCCACTCCAGGGCCGCGTAGCAGTCCTCCACGCCGGCCGGGAAGGGGTTCTCGGGCGCGAGGCGGTACTGGACGCTGACCACGACGCAACCGCCGTCGGCCGCGAAGCTCGCACAGTGCTGGTGCTCGGTCTCCAGGTCACCCATGACGAAGCCGCCGCCGTGGATCCACAGCAGACCGCCGTGCGGCCCCGGGGTCTCGGGGGTGTAGATGCGCACGGTGACGTCCGGGGCCCCCTCGGGCCCGGGGACGGCGCGCTCGGTGACGATGATCCCGCTGGTGTCGACCGGGGGCCACTGCGCCTCAAGACCCTTCAGGGTGCGCCGGGCGACGGGCGGGTCGGTGACGTCGAGGTACGGGATCCCCTCGACGAGCGGGGCGAGTTCGGGGTGGTATTCCGGGCGGGGGGTCGAGCCGGCCGGAGAAGTTTCGCTCATACAGCCAGCCTCCCGCCGGGCCAGGGGAGTTGACCACCGCGCACTGTCGGCGAAGCGGGCCATCCACCCGCCACCCGTCGGGCAACCTGACAGAGTCGCCCCTCCACGCGCGGGGCGGGCCGGACCGGCTGCCTAGTCTCCAGGAATGTACGGTCTGCGCCTGTCGCACCTCGACCCGGCCGCCGCGGGTGCCCTGAGCGTCATCTCCTACTTCGACCGGCTGGTGGAGAACCACTCGGACCCCGACGCCCTGACCAGGGCCGCCGCCCTGCTCGCGGAGTGCCCGGCCGGGACGGCGGACCACCGCCGCGCGGCGGACCACCGCTACGACCCCGACGCGTGCGCGCTGCCGCCCGGCGAGGCGGTGCGCACCAGCAGCCGCGCGGTCGTCGTCGACGGGCGGACGGTGGGCGAGGTCTGGCTGGAACGGGCCGGGTGCGCCTGGTCGCTCGACGGGCTGGTGCTCGAACGGCTGGCGCTCGCCGCGGCGTTGGCCTTCGAGCGCTCCGATCCCCTCTCCGACCCGTCGCACTCGCCGCAGTGGGGCGATCCGGCCCTGGTGCAGGTCGCGCTCTCCACGCGGGGCCCCGAGGCGGAGCGGTCGCGGGCCCTGCACCTGCTGGGCCTGCACCCGGACGAGCCGCTGCGGGCCGTCGCCGTCGTGGCGACGGACGCGGCCGTCATGCGGAGGGCGCTGGGTTCCTGCGCGCGGGCACTGAGCGCGGCCCACCCGCGGCTCGGCCGCCCGGCCCCGTTCGGCGCCCTGTGGTCCACCGTCGGGGCGATCCTGCTCCCCGCTCCCGCCGACGCGGGCGCCGGGTGCCCGGCGCTGCCGGAGGGGGCGACGGCCTGCCTGCCGGACGACGTGGCGGTCGGGGCGGGCCCGTCGGGCACGGCGGCCCAACTGCCGGACTCCTGGGCCCAGGCGCGGCGCGCGGCGCGGTTCGCGGGCCTCGGCCCCACCTGGCCGAACGCGGTGGACGCCACCGAACTGGGCACCGTGGCCCTGCTCGCGGACATCCCGAGAGACGCCGCCCTCGCCCACCCCGACACCGCGGCCCTCGCCGGGCTGGGCGGCGAGGACCTCGCCACCCTGGACGCGGTGTGCCGCACCCCTTCGGTCCGGGCCGCGGCCCAACTCCTCTACCTGCACCACAGCTCCGTCGCACAGCGCGTCACCCGCATCGAGGAGACCCTGGGCTTCCGGATCTCCGGCCCGCACGGGCGGCAGCGCGCGCAGACCGCGCTGCTGCTCCGCCAGTTGAACACTTCGGGGTCTTCACCGCTCGGACTTTCGTCGTTTTGAAGCACTCGCTTCAAAATGTGCTAGCGTCCTCAACGTGGAGTCGAGGGCGCCGCACGTCCGGTTTATGGACCCGACTCAGAGACCACCGATCCCCGAAGCACTGGAGGGCCTCCCAATGGCGCTCGACCCGAAAACCACAGATCCAGGACGGGCCGGGAAGATGCCGCTCGCCGTCTACGTCCTCGGACTCGGCATCTTCACCCAGGGCACCTCGGAGTTCATGCTCTCCGGCCTGCTGCCCAACATGGCCGACGACCTCGGCGTCTCCATCCCCGACGCCGGCCTGCTCATCTCGGCCTTCGCCATCGGCATGGTCGTCGGAGCGCCCCTGCTGGCCGTCGCCACGCTGAGCTGGCCGCGCCGCACCGCGCTGGTCGCGCTCCAGGCCGTCTTCATCGCCGCCCACGTGGTCGGCGCCATAGCGCCCGGCTACGGAGTGCTGTTCGCCACCCGCATCGTCAGCGCGCTGGCCTACGCCGGATTCTGGGGCGTCGCCGTGGCCACGGCCGTGAGCATGGTCCCGCTGGCCGCCAAGGGCAAAGCCGTCGCGATCGTCGCCAGCGGACTCACCCTCGCCACCATCGTGGGCGTCCCGGCCGGCACCGTCCTGAGCCAGTTCGCGGGCTGGCGCGCGGCGTTCTGGGCCGTCGCCGTCCTCACCCTCGCGAGCCTCGTCTGCTCGGCGGTCGCCATCCCCGGCGGCAAGGGCACCACGGAGGAGACCCGTACGGTCAAGTCCGAACTGCGCGCCATGGCCCGGCCGCAGCTGTGGCTCTCCTACGCCATCACGGCCTTCGCCTTCGGCGCCGTCATCGTCACCTTCAGCTACCTCGCCTCGGTGCTCACCGACGTCACCGGCCTCTCCGAGGGCTGGGTCCCGGCCATCCTCGCCCTGTTCGGCGTCGGCGGACTCATCGGCATGACGATCGGCGGCCGCGTCGCCGAGTCGCACCCGATCCGCACCCTCGCCCTCGGCCTCGGCGGCCTGATCGTCGCCTCCGTGGTGCTCGCGCTGACGGCGCAGAACGTGGTGATCACGGTCGTGGCGGTCTTCGTCCTGGGCCTGGCCGGCTACGTCACCAACCCGATCCTGCAGTCCCGCGTCTTCACCGTCGCACCCGGCGCCCCGACCCTCGTCGGCGCCACCAACACCTCCGCCTTCAACGTCGGGAACACCCTGGCGCCGCTGCTGGGCGGCCTGGCCATCAGCGCCGACTGGGGCTACGAGTCCGTGGCGTGGGTCGGTGCCGCCCTCGCCGTGCTCGGCCTCCTGGGCACGCTGTGGGCGGGCGCTCTCCAGCGCCGCACGGACGACACGACGGCCGCCGCACCGGAACTGCGGCAGGAGCTCGCAGGGGCCGACGCCTGACACCCCCGAACAGGCCGCCTCTGCGCACTGTGCCCCGGTCCCCCGCTGCGCGGGACCGGGGCACACGTGCGTGTGGAGCGCGCCGCGTCAGGCGGTGATGCCGCCGTCGATGACGAGGTCGTGGCCGAGCGCGAAACCGGACTCCTCGGAGGCCAGCCACAGCACCGCGCCCGCGCCCTCCTCGACGCTGCCGATGCGGCCGAGCGGGAACATCCCCTTGGCGCGCTCGGTGCGTTCGGCCTCCGTCTCGCCCTCCAGCAGGGACATGGGCGTGTCCATCGAGGAGGGGCTGAGCGTGTTGACCCGGATGCCGTCGGCCGCGTACTCCCGGGCCGCGTTGCGGCCCAGCGCCGCGACGGCGGCCTTGCTCGCCCCGTACGCGCCGGCGCCCGGAATGGTCAGGTGCGCGCCCACCACGGAACCCACGTTCACGATCACCCCGCCGCCGGCGGCCCGCATGTGGCGCACCTCGTGCTTCATCGAGAGCCAGGTGCCGACGACGTTGATGCCCAGGGTCCTGACCAGCGTCTCCTCGTCGAGGTCGGCCAGCTCCGCGGGCTCGGGGAGGTAACCCGCGTTGTTGACCGCGATGTCGAGGGCGCCGTGCCGCTCGACGACGGTGTCGACCAGGCGCTCCACGTCCGCGGCGACGGCGATGTCGGCCGTGACGGCGCTGCCGCTGCCGCCCGCCTCCTCGATCAGCCGGACCGTCTCCGCCAGGTTCCCGGCCGTCCGCCCGGCGACCACCACGGTGGCGCCCTCCCGGGCGAAGGCCAGGGCGGTGGCGCGGCCTATGCCCGAGCCGCCACCGGTGACGAGTGCGACCTTGCCTGCGAATCGAGCGGTCATGTTCCCATCCATTCCTCGTGCGTTGTCGCGTCGGCGCAGCGCGCCGTGCCCTCACCACCCTGACCGCCCCGCGCCCCGCTGCCATCCCGTATTCACGGGTGCGATGCACGGAAATCACGGGATCACGTGATGCCAAAAACGGGCGCACGACGTGGAGTAGAAGCCCTGGCAGGAAGGGAGAGGGGAACACACGTGAGCTTCGAGGAGTCCGAGGACATCGTCTACATCCCGCCGAAGGCGGGGCCGAAGCGCTGGGTCTTCGGCGACCACTACACGATCAAGGCGGACGAGGAGAACACGCACGGTTCCCTGGGGCTGATCGAGGCCCTCGTGCCACCGGGCGGCGGCCCGCCGCTGCACATCCACCACGACTCCGACGAGGCGTTCTACCTCATCGAGGGCGAGCTGGAGATCTCCAACGAGAAGCTCTCGCAGACCGTCGGCGCCGGCGCGTTCATCTTCGTCCCGCGCGGCAAGGTGCACGCCTTCAAGAACGTCAGCGACACCACCTGCAAGATGCTGATCATCTTCACTCCCGGCGGCTTCGAGCGCTTCTTCAAGGAGCTGGGTGTCTCCGCCGACGACGGCCGCCCCGCACCGGAGGCGGCGCAGTACGCCGAGGACGTGGAGAAGGCCGCACGCATCGTCGCCCGATACGCCGCCGAATATGTCTGAGAGCACCGGTGACATGCCTGAGAGCACCCTTACGGAACCGGCGGAACCGCGCGGCCTGACCGCCGAGGAAGTGGATTCCTACCTCCGCCGCATCGGCGCCAAGCCCCCCGAGCGCCCCGACTCCGCCGCCCTGCGCGAACTCCACGAGCGCCACGTCCTCTCCGTGCCCTTCGAGAACGTCGACTTCGCCTTCGGCAGGCCCAGCACGCCGATCGGCCTCGGGGCCCCGGCCCTGGAGAAGATCGTCGGACGGGAGCGGGGCGGCTGCTGCTACGAACTCAACGGCGCCTTCTACGAATTGCTGCGCGCCCTGGGATTCGGCGTGGAGCTGCTCCCCGGACGGGTGCTGGAGGACGGCGAACTCGGGCCGCTGCTCGGACACCTGACCCTCCGCGTGACCACCGAGGACACCCCCGAGCCCTGGCTCGTCGACGTCGGTTACGGCCGCGGCTTCCGGCACCCGATCCGCCTGGACGTCCGCGCGGAACAGCCCGACCCGCAAGGGACGTTCCAGCTCGTACAGGCGCCCCACGGGGACCTGGACCTGCTGCGTGACGGCGAGCTCCAGTACCGGCTGGAGACCCGGCCGCGCGAGCTCGCGGACTTCGCGCCCACCGTGTGGTGGTTCCGCAGCGCGCCCACGTCCCCCTTCCTCGCCCGGCAGGTCTGCTCGCTGCCCACCGCCGACGGGCGGGTCACGCTCAGCGGCCGCACCCTCACCCGCACGGAGCGCGGAAACCGCGTCCAGGAGGTCCTGGCGGACGACGCGGCGGTGTTCGCGGCGTACCGGACCTGGTTCGGCGTCACCCTCGACGCCCTGCCGCCCGACGCCGACGCCGACGCCGACGCCGACGCCGACGACCAGCGGTAACAGCTCGTTTTGACGACTACGGAGATCCCCATGAACAACCCGTCCGGTCTGATCGACGTCCACCACCACGCGATCCCGCCGGCCTACCGGGAGGCACTCGGCGACAGCGTCGCCATCCCCGGCGTCGACTACCCCACCTGGACCCCCGAGGCCAGCCTGGAGGTCATGGACCGGCACGGCATCGCCGCGTCCGTCCTGTCCGTCACCGCCCCCGGCGTCAGCTTCCTGCACGGCGAGGACCGCGTCCGCATGGCCCGCCGGGTCAACGAGTACTACGCCTCGCTCATCGCCGAACACCCCACCCGCTTCGGCGCGTTCGCGATCCTGCCGCTCCCCGACGTCGCCGCCGCGAAGGACGAGCTGGCCTACGCGATCGACGAGCTGGGTCTCGACGGCGTCGGCATGCTCACCAGCTACGGCGACCGCTACCTCGGCGACCCCGAGTTCGAGCCGCTGCTCGCGGAGATCGCGGAGCGCGGGCTGCCGCTGCACGTCCACCCGGCCGCCCCGCCGGCCCAGGACCTGGCCACCTTCGACCTGCCGCCGTCGCTCTACGACTTCACCTTCGAGACCACCCGCACCGTGGTCAGCCTGCTCTTCAACGGCGTGCTGGAGCGGCTCCCGCACCTGAAGCTGATCGTCTCGCACGCGGGCGGCACCCTGCCCTTCCTCGCCAAGCGGCTCACCTACGGGCCCACCATCGGCAAGTACCTCACCGAGCGTGCCCCCGCCGACGTGATCGCCTCGTTGCGCGGCATCTACTACGACATCGCCATGTCGGCCAATGAATTCGCGCTGCCGGCACTCACGGAACTCGCCGCGCCGGACAAGATCCTCTTCGGCAGCGACTATCCCTTCATGCCCGCCGAGCACACCACCGAGAACGTCACCGGATTCCAGACCTACGCAGGCTGGAACGACCAGCAGCGCACGGCCATCGGCCGCGACAACGCGCTGGCGCTGTTCCCGCGGCTGGCGTAGGGATTGCGTGGCGGTGTCCTCGAAATCCCCCAACGGGCTGAATGCGCAGCCACATCAGCCATATCAGCCCGTTGGGGGCACCTCCCAGCGGTAGCTGGGGGAGTTCGAGGACACGCCCGAAGGGCGCCCCGCCGCAGGCGGCAAACGACCCGCAGACAACAACACACCACCTGACGAAGTGGCCCCTCCCAGATTGCAAGCGCTATCAGCGCCCCGCACAGTCGGATCCGCAAGCGGCGATCCTTGCCGACGAGCGGAACGACCGAGGAGAACTTCGTCATGCCCGCAGCAGTGTTGAATTCCGGATGGGCGAGCCTCACTCCCGCCGAATTGCGCGTGGCCCGGCTGGTCGCCGACGGTCTGACCAACCGGGCCGCCGCGGGCGTGCTCAGCATCTCCCCGCACACCGTCGACACCCACCTGCGGCACATCTTCGCCAAGCTCCAGATATCCGGCCGCGTCGCGCTGACGCGCCTCGTCCTGCTCCACGAGGGCGGCCTGGCGGTGTCGGCGTGACCCGTGTCCTCGTGCTCAACGGACCCGACCTCGGCCGCCTCGGCCTGCGGGAACCGCACGTCTACGGCTCACGCACGTACGCCGAGCTGGCGGCGGAGTGCGTACGGACCGGCAGCGGCCTCGGCCTGCGCGTCGAGGTCCGCCAGACCGAGTCGGAGGGCGAGCTCGTCGGGTGGCTGCACGAGGCCGCAGACGCGCACACACCGGTCGTCCTCAACCCGGCCGCTTTCACGCACTATTCCTATGCGGTGCGCGACGCCGTGGCCATGCTTTCGGCGCCCGTCATCGAAGTGCACCTTTCCAACCCCCACGCGCGGGAGCCTTTCCGGCACGTCTCCGTGGTTTCTCCCGTCGTCACGGCGACCATCGCGGGCCTGGGATTCGGCTCCTATCGGCTCGCTCTTCAGGCGATGGCCGAGGCCGTCGCCGACACGGCCGCGTGAACGGTTCCTGACGAAGTCGCACCCGCTCGGTTGAAGCCGGGGCCGTCGAGCGGCCAATGTCGCATCAGCACATTCCGGCAGCACCGACCGCCCGCCGTGCGCGACGCATTCCGTGCGCAACGAATCAGGAGAAGCACGATGCCGTTCATCGGGAGCGAACCGGACCGGCGCGCCACCCACGCGGAACGGGGCGCGCACCACCTGGACCGGCGGCCCGTACTCCCCCGGCGGGCCGCCACCGACCGCGGCAGGTTCTCCGCCGACCGAACGGAGAGCCTGCCGCACCTCGGACACGGCCAACTCGCCATGAACACCACCGAGTTCCTCGGGGCCTCCGCGTGACCGGCCACGAGCTGCGCCGCCTGGCCTCGTCCGGCGTCTCCGTCCGGCTCACCGGCCTCGACCGCACCCGGCGGGCCGGCGGCGGCCTGGCCGCGCTCGTCCGCGACCAGCACGTCACCGGCGCCACCTCCGACCCGGCCGCCCTGGCCGCGTCCCTCGCGGACAGCGGCGCCTACGACGACCTGCTGCGCGCCCTGGCAGCGCGCGGAGTCACCGCCGACGCGGCCGTACGCACGCTGACCGCCGAGGACGCCCGCTCGGCGTGCGACGCCCTGGCACCCGTCCACCGGGAGACCGACGGCGCCGACGGACACGTCTCCGTCGCGCTCGACGCCAGGCTCGCCCGGGACGCGGAAGCCACTGTCCAGCAGGCCCGCGCACTCGTCCGGGAGGTCGGCCGGCCCAACGCGACGGTCGAGATCCCCGCCACCGACGAGGGCCTGGGCGCCGTCACCGCCTGCCTGGCCGAAGGCATCGGCGTCAACGTCACCCTGCTCTTCTCACCCGAGCGCTACGACCAGGCGCGGGAAGCCCACCTGGCCGGGCTGGAGCAGGCCCTGGCAGCGGGCCGCGCACTCGGCCCGATCGCCTCCGCCGCGGCCTTCCCCCTCGGCCGTATCGACGCGGCCGTGGACACCCTCCTCGACCGCGCGGGCGTCGGCGCCTCGGAGGCGAAGGCGCTGCGTGGCACCGCCGCGCTCGCCGTCGCACGGCTGGCCCACGAGCGCTTCACCGCGCACCTGACCACACCGCGCTGGCAGCACCTCGCCGCGCACGGCGCACGGCCGCAGCGGCTGCTGTGGGCCTCGGACACCGTGCCGGAGCCCGGCCCGCGCGCCACCCGCCGCATCACCGAACTGGCCGTTCCGGGCACGGCGCACACCATGCCCGAGGCCACAATGCGGGCGGTGGCCGCGCACGGCGCGGTCGTCCCCCGCACCTGGACCCGGCACTCCTACGACGCCTCCCGCAAGAAGCTCGCCTACCTGAAGTCGTTCGGCATCGGCTTCGCGGACGTCGCCTCGGCACTCGAAGAAGAGGGCCTGAAGAAATCCCACGCGTCGTGGCACTCGCTGCTCGACGCGGTGTCACCGGCACTCGACGAAGGACGGTCATGACGAACAGCGTCACGACTCACCTACCGCACTCTCCCCTGACGGCCCGCATCCCCGGCTCGAAGAGCATCACCAACCGCGCCCTGCTGCTCGCGGCGGCCGCCGTCGGCACCACCCGGCTGCGGGCCCCGCTCGTCAGCGAGGACACGCTCGCCTTCCGTACGGCGCTGTCCGCGCTCGGCTTCCGCGTCACGGCCGGCCCGGACGACGAGGTGTGGGAGGTGACCGGCAACGGCAGAGGCCCGGTGGGCAAGGCCCACGTCTGGTGCGCCGACGCCGGGACCGCGGCCCGCTTCCTGCCGCCCTTCGCGGGCACCGGCTCCGGCGAATTCACCTTCGACGGCACCGACCAGCTGCGCGCCCGCCCGCTGTGGCCGCTGACCGACTCCCTGGTGGAGCTGGGCGCCAGGGTGCGCACGGCGCCCGAGGGCGGGCTGCCGCTGGTGGTGGAGTCCGAGGGCCTGTACGGCGGCCGGATCAGCCTCGACTCCTCGCTGAGCAGCCAGTACCTGACCGGCCTGATGATGTCGGCGCCCCTGATGCACACCCCGCTGACCCTCTCGGCCCGCGAGCTCGTCAGCCGCCCGTACATCGACATGACGCTGGCCCTGATGCGCCGCTTCGGCGCGAAGGTGACCGAGAACGCCACCGGCACCATCCGGATCGACCCGGGCGACTACACCGCCGTCGACATGGCCGTCGAGCCGGACGCCTCCACCGCCTCGTACGTCTTCGCCGCGGCCGCGGTGACCGGCACCGCCGTCACCGTGCCCGGCCTCGGCCGCGACAGCCTCCAGGGCGACCTCCGCTTCGTGGACGTCCTGCGCAGGACGGGCGCGCGGGTCGACATCGGCGAGCGGGCGACCACGGTCACCGGCACCGGCAGGCTGCGCGGCGGCTTCTGCGTCGACATGGGCGAGATCTCCGACACCTTCATGACGCTCGCCGCGATCGCACCGCTCGCCGACGCCCCCATCACCATCCGCGGCATCGCCCACGCCCGCCTCAAGGAGTCGGACCGCATCGCCGCCGTCGCCCGCAACCTGGGCGCCCTGGGCGTGCGCACCGAGGTCGGCCAGGACCGGATCACCATCGAGCCCGCCGAGGCCGTGGGCACACGGATCGCCTGCTACCGCGACCACCGGATCGGCATGGCCTTCTCCGTACTCGGCCTGCGCGTCCCCGGCATCACCCTCGACGACCCCGCCTGCGTGGGCAAGACCTTCCCCGGCTTCCACACCGAACTCCACCGCCTCTTCCCCGGCCACACCGTGCCCGCCACGGATGTGTCCGGAGCCTGAGGCCACGAGCGACCCCTCGACCCCTGAGCAACGAAGGAAGAAAGATGGCGGAGATCCTCATCGCCGGCGGTGGCATCGGCGGCCTCGCGGCGGCCCTCGGCATCGCACGGAACAGCGGCGGCCACCACGTCACCGTCCTCGAACGCCGCGACGTCTTCAGCGAATTGGGCGCGGGCATCCAGCTGGGCCCGAACGCCTTCCACGCCCTGGACCGCCTCGGCGTGGGCGACGAGGTGCGCGAACGCGCCGTGCACATCGACGAGTTGCGCCTCATGGACGGCACCACCGACGAGCGCATCGCCGTCATGCCGCTCACCGGCGGCTACCGCGAGCGCTTCGGCAACCCGTACGCCGTCGTCCACCGCGGCGACCTCTACGAGGCCCTCCTCGACGCCTGCCGCGCCACACCGGCCATCACGCTGGCGGCGGGCTTCACCGTCACCTCGTACGAGCAGGACACGGCGGGCGTCACCGCGGTCACCGACACCGGCCGCCGCTTCACCGGCGCGGCCCTGATCGGCGCCGACGGCATCCGCTCGGCGATCCGGCGGCAGCTCGTCGGCGACGGGGAGCCGCGGGTCTCCGGCCACACGATCTACCGCTCCGTGATCCCGATGGAGCTGGTACCGGAGGAGCTGCGCTGGAACACGGTCACGCTGTGGGCCGGTCCCAAGTGGCACTTCGTGCACTACCCCATCGCGGGCGGTACGCACCTGAACCTCGCGGCCACCCGCGACGACGGCGCGCGCGACGCGGTCGTGGGCCGCCCGGCCGAACGCGACCACGTGATCGGCCGGTTCCCGGAGCTGGGCGAGACGGCCCGCCGCCTCCTGGAGCTGGGCGCGGACTGGAAGGAATGGGTGCTGTGCGACCGGGACCCGGTCGACACCTGGACGGACGGCCGCGTGGCCCTGCTCGGCGACGCCGCCCACCCGATGCTCCAGTACGCGGCCCAGGGCGCGTGCATGGCCCTGGAGGACGCCGTGGTGATCGGCTCCCTCCTCGACGGCCCGGCGGAGGACACCGCCCAGCGCCTGGAGAAGTACAACGCCGAGCGCCGCGACCGCACGTCCAGGACCCAGCTGGTCGCCCGGGAGATGGGCACCCAGCTCTACCACCCGTCGGGCCCGGAGGCCCAGGCCCGCAACGCGATGATGTCCGCCCTCTCCGAGGACGACCTCTACGACAAGGTGGCGTGGCTGCACGGGGAGCGCGTCACAGCCTGACACCCGAACACCCGATCGAATACGGTGCGCCGGCATCCGCCCCACCACCCACCCACCGGCGCACCCCCATCCGCTACCCTGTTCTGGGCCACCCCCAGCGGTGGCCACGCCTCCGTAGCTCAGGGGATAGAGCACCGCTCTCCTAAAGCGGGTGTCGGCAGTTCGAATCTGCCCGGGGGCACTTCGTAGTAACGCGCTGACCTGGGGCTTCTCCCCAGGGAGGCGTTCTATTCGGCCTCGGACTCCTCGTCCGGGGCCGTTTGCGTGAGCGGAGCAGATGGGAAGTTGTCCTCCCGGCGTTTCGCCAGCCGGATCAGCATCGTCCGGAAGAGAATTTCAGGCGGCGCTTCTCCACTCCGCAGGGCGCTCGGGCTCCGCCCCGGGAGCGGTGTTCCCGAGGGCAGCGGCAGGCAGACGTTGTCGGCGTGATACGGCCCTGGGCGAAACGCCGTCGGTGGTCATGGACCCCGCCATCGGCGGAGCTGTTCCCGGAGCGGCGCGACACCGGAACAGGGATGGAGGAGGCCCCGATGACCTGGATGTACACCAGTAATGATGGTCCGGCGTCCCCGGGTCCCGCAGGGACAGTACGCTGATTCCAGCGGGATCAGGCCCGCCTGACGGGTGTCCGGGAGGAGCGTCATGACTGCCGAGACAGTGGCCCCTGCATGGATGCACGAGCAGATCACGGCGGAGCAGTACGACTCCTGGTCCGAGGAGCAGTGCGCGGGGATCGAGATCGTGGACGGGATGGTCGTCGTGAGTCCGAGTGCGTCCAAGCGGCACAACCGCCTCGCCCGGATCCTGGCGAACGCACTGGATGCGGCGGCCGGGCCGGACTGGAACGCCGACACGGACTTCGATGTCCGCCTCCAGGACGTGCCGCTCACCAACCGCCGGCCAGACGTCGTGATCTATCGGGCGGACACTATCGACGTCACACCCACTCGGCCCGAGCATGTGCTGTTGGTGGCCGAGGTCGTCTCGCCAGGGTCGGAGACCACTGACCGGATCGTGAAAGTGGACCAGTACGCCAAGGCTGGTATCGCGTTCTACTGGCGGATCGAGCAGGCCGCCACCGGCGTTCCGCTGATCTACACCTATGTCCTCGACCCGGCGACCAGCAGTTACCGGACCGGCGACATGTTCACCGGTGTCGTCAAAGTCTCCGCTCCCTTCATCGTGGAGATCGACCTCGGCCAGGTCTGACGTCGGACTCAGGCGTCAGCGGGGCAAGCCTCGGCGCGTGGGCGATGTGTGAGCGGACGGCGAAGCGCCGGCCGTCACGAACGAGATGAAGCATCATGCCGGGCCCTGCCGACCTGCACGGACAGCAGCACCCGGCACAACCGAGCACCACCCGGCAAGGATTCGATCCCACTCCTGAAGCGGGTGCCGGCAGTTCGAATCCGCCCGGGGCACCACGGTGGACATGGTCCACACGCCGTAAGGGCCGGTTCAGAGAGGTGATCCTCTGTACCGGCCCTTCGCTGTCGCCTCCCCCGAAGACCGAGCCGTCACGGGCCTCTCCACCTCATCGAGCTCGTCAACCCCCGGCCCCGCCGGGGGAGGTGACCGGTCCACGGCGTGATCGACTCTTGCGAGCAGGGCGTCTGGCCATGACCATGACCACATGGCGGATGAACGGTGCGTGCACGATCTTGTGGTGGGCCAGTGCACCGAGTGCGCTCCCGTACCCCGAGGGCTGACCGGCCGGGTGTTCATCACCCAGGGCGGATCGGTCTTCCACCGCACCACGGATTGCGAAGCGCTGCACGACGGACAACGGAAGGCCCGGCGTTTCGGCCGGGACACTCACGACCCGCGCGATGTGGCTCTTCCCGTGGCGATGGCGGATGGGCACGGGGCCTGCATCCCGTGTTTCCCCGCGTTTCACCCCTCGGCCGACACGAAGCCGTGCCAGGTGCTCGTCGGAGGCGATTGGGTGCCGGGGCTGCTCACCCAGTGGCGGCGGGGTGCCGACCGCCGGTGGTCCGGCGTGGTGACGTACGTCGTCGACGGCGAGCAGGTGACCGGCGTCAAGGACCAGGCGGAGCTCCGGCCGGCGTAGTGCGGTGCCCCGCCCTCCCCAGGAGGTGCGAGCCGGCCAAGCTCGCCCGCGTGGAGCCGTCATGGCGGGCACGAACACACAAATCCCCCTCACCAAAGGGGCTTTCACGATGGCATCACCGGGTGACGGCCGGTCGTGTCAGGACGGTGGTGCCTTGAGGTCGTTGATGGTCAGGTCCGAGAGGCGGACCGAATACCAGACGTCCTGGGACCTGCCGCCGGACCAGTGCTCGGTGAGGACGACCGTGGAGTGGCCCGCGCCGCTGCCCTCGTAGCGGGTGGTCCAGGAGGCGGGGACGTTCTGGGCCTGGAAGACGGGGTCGGCGTCGTGCTTGAGGGCCCAGGCGTCGAGGCGCTTGTCCAGGTCGGGCGTGAGGTAGCGGGCGCGGACCTGGGCGGGGGTCGAGCCACCCTTGTGGAGGACGGCCTGCCGGTAGTCGCGGAAGAAGGAGTTGACGCGGACCTCGGCCCGCGACTGCTGGGCAGCTGTGACGGAAGAGGCGGAGGGGGTGTCCGCGGCCTGTGCGGAGAGGGAGAGCGGACCGGTCAGCAGGACGGCGGCGACGGCCGCGGCGGCGCAAAGCCTCGTACGGTTCGGCATATTCATGAAGTAAGCACGTACCCATAAATCCACACATCACTCACTTGGGTGGGCGGCGCAGGCCTCGACGAAGATCACTCCCTCCGATCGGATCGTCTGAAGTCGACTAAAGTCGGATTCCTTACTGCTGGTTGTGGGGCCAGTACGCGGTCCGGGGCGCCGGGGCGTCCCGAGGGGAGGGCATGTTTCCGCATGAGTCGTCGCTCCAATGGACTGATGGGCATCTGGGCCGAGGCACAGCGCCAGCAGCAGCGCGAACGTGAGGCCGCGCACCGGGAACGGATACAGGCCCAGCGGGAGCAGGAGCGGCAGCAGCGGGCGTACGAGCGCGAGACCGCGCGGCTCGACCGGGAACAGCGCGCGGCGTACCGCCAGCGGCGCGAGGCCGAGGCCACGCGCCGTACGGAGGAGCTGGAGGGCCGGGTCGCGGAGCTGACCGGGCTGCTGGCGGCCGGTTGCGCCGCGCCGGCGTTCACCCCGGCGGCGCTCCGCAGGCCCGAGGAGGTCGACCCCTTCCAGCCGGGGCACCTGGTGCACCCGGTGGCCATGCCCGACCCCGGTCAGTACCGCTTCGCGCGCCAGCAGTTCGAGCGTGACTGGCAGGCCGCCCAGGCCGCCGAGGCGCAGCGGCAGCGGCAACTTGCCGCGTACCGGCAGCAGTACGACCAGTGGGCCGCCGGACAGCTGGCCGAGATACGCCGGTACAACGCGGGCGTCGCGGAGATGACCGAGGCACTGCGCGAACGCGACCCCGACGCGGTCGTCGACTACTTCTCCGCCGCTCTCTACGCCTCTTCCGCCTGGCCGCAGGAGTTCCCGCACCAGATCTCCGCCGCGTACGACCCGGGCGCGCGGCAGTTGGTGCTGACGTCGGAGCTGCCGGGGTACGACATCGTGCCGGAGGCGAAGTCCGTGCGGTACATGCCGACCGCCGACCAGGACAAGGAGACGGCTCGCCCGGCCGCCCAACGCCGGGCCCTCCACCGGGACGTACTGGCGCAGTGCCTGCTGCTGACGGTGCGTGAGCTGTTCGCGGCCGACGGGTTCGGGGCGCTGGAATCCGTGGCGCTCAACGGCTTCGTCGACGACCACGACCCGGTCACCGGGCGGCGGGCACAGATCGTCCTGGCCACGGTCTCCGTGTCGCGGCAGCTCTTCGAGGGGCTGCACCTGGCGCAGGTCAGCGCCGTCGACTGCCTCGTGGACGGGCTGGGCGGCCAGCTGTCCACCCGCCCGGACCAGCTCGCGGCCGTGCGGCCGGGGCGGATGCCAGACGAGGTGGGCCGGGGCGTGGTGTCGCACGGCGGCGGTGACGACCCGGACCTCTTCGAGATGGACCCGATCGAGTTCGAGGGTCTGGTCGCCCAGCTGTTCCGGGCCCGGGGGATGCGGGCCGTGATGACGACCCGCTCCAACGACGGCGGCGTGGACGTCGAGGCACTGGACCCGGACCCGATCAGCGGCGGCCGGATCATCGTGCAGGTGAAGCGGTACCGCAAGACGGTGCCGCCGACGGCGGTGCGCGATCTGTACGGGACGGTGCAGGGCGCGGGCGCCAACAAGGGGGTGCTGGTGACGACCTCGGGGTTCGGCCCCGGTTCGTACACCTTCGCCAACGGGAAGCCGCTGACCCTGGTCTCCGGGGAGGAGCTGGTCGGCCTGCTCGGCAGGCACGGGCTGCGCGGGCGGCTGGGCGGCGGTCCGGGCACGTCGGCGACGGCCGCCGCAGCGCGCCGGGCCCCGGACCCCGAGCCCGCGCCCGAGCCGGAGCCGGAGCCGGCGGCCGGTGATCACAACGTCCTGGGGATGTCGTGGTCCGGCCGGGTCGCCCTCGACGTGTGCGCGCTCGTCTGCCAGGGCACGCGGGTGCTCAGCGACGACCACTTCGTCTTCTTCAACAACCCGGCCACCCCCGACGGCTCCGTACGCGCCGTGGCCCCCTCCGCCGGGGACAAGGCGGCGGTCCGGGTCGCCTTCGAGTCCCTGCCGCGGGACGCGGACCGGCTGGTCCTGGTCGCCGCGATCGACCCGGCCGTCAACCCGGACGCCGACCTCTCGCAGTTCACGGACGCGCGGATCCGGCTGTCCGATGCCGTTGGAGCGGAGCTGGGCCAGCTGGAGGTCTCGGACGGGCGGCCGGGCGAGACGGCGCTGGTCCTGGGCTCTTTCCGGCGCCGGGCGAACGGTGACTGGGATTTCGTGCTGGGGGGTCAGGGGTACCGGGGTGGCCTGGAAGAGCTTGTGCAGGGGTTCGGGATCGAGGTGGCTTAGCGTTTCGGTTTGGGCGGGGCGTGGCGCCTGCGGCGGGCTTGTTCCCCAGCCCCGCCCCTTCCCGGCTGCATCTGATCTGCGGCTCCGCCGCGTGGGGGCGCGTGCCCCAGGCCCCCGGCTGCGGGTCGGTGGGCGCCTGCGGCGAGCTTGTTCCCCTACCCCGCCCCTTCCCGAAACTGGGGCGCTGCCCCAGACCCCGAGTTGCGGGTCCGTTGCCGCCTGCGGCGGGAGCGGCCTGCGGCCGCGTCCTCAAACGCCGGACGGGCTGAAAAGAAAAGATGGCGCACCCGGCGGGAAGGAACGGCGTGCCCAGCTGGAATGAAGGCGCACCCGGCGGAAGGAACCGGCGCGCCCGGCCGAAGAGACAAGGCGCGCCCCGACGGTCTACGCACCCACCGGCCGTGAACGTACCCACCGGCGGAGGGGGTGGGGCCGGAGGGTGAGGTTCTGGAACGCGGTGCGTAGTCACAGCACCCAACACGTAAGACAGCGCCACGCACCGCGTTCCAGGTCCTCAGCCCGGAGGCCACACCCCCGGTCCAGCCACAAACCAGCCCGGCCGGCGCTTGAGGCCACGCCCGAAGGGCGCAACGCACCCCAGCCACGACCACAGCGAAGCGCACTTATCCACAGTCACCCATTCGGGTAAGCGAACCCTCGTAGACTGCAAAAATGGCCGACCCCACCCAGACCTCCCGCCCCGCCGACCCCAGCGAAGCGCTCGGCTGTCTTCAGCGCGTCTTCGGCTACGACGCGTTCCGAGGCGACCAGGAAGAGATCATCGAGCACGTCGTCGCAGGTGGGGACGGTCTCGTGCTCATGCCCACCGGTGGCGGCAAGTCACTCTGCTATCAGATCCCGGCGCTCGTGCGGCCCGGCGTGGGTGTGGTGATCTCGCCACTGATCGCGCTCATGCAGGACCAGGTCGACGCGCTGCGCGCGCTCGGAGTCAGGGCGGGGTTCCTGAACTCCACGCAGGACCTCGACGAGCGGCGGATGGTCGAGGCGGAGTTCCTGGCGGGCGAGATCGACCTGCTCTATCTGGCGCCGGAGCGGCTGCGCGTGGAGGCCACGCTGCGGCTGCTGGACCGCGGCAAGATCTCCCTCTTCGCGATCGACGAGGCGCACTGTGTGGCGCAGTGGGGCCACGACTTCCGGCCGGACTATCTGGCACTGTCCCAGCTCCACGAGCACTGGCCGGACGTGCCGCGCATCGCGCTGACGGCGACCGCCACGGAGGCCACGCACGCGGAGATCGCGGGACGGCTGAAGCTCCAGGACGCCCGGCACTTCGTGGCGAGCTTCGACCGGCCGAACATCCAGTACCGCATCGTCGCGAAGGACGACCCCAAGCGTCAGCTGCTGGAGCTGCTGCGCACGGAGCACCAGGGCGACGCGGGCGTGGTCTACTGCCTGTCCCGCCGGGGCGTCGAGGACACGGCGGCCTTCCTCGTGCAGAACGGCATCGACGCCCTGCCGTACCACGCGGGTCTCGACGCGCGGACCCGCGCCGCGAACCAGGCGCGCTTCCTCCGCGAGGACGGCGTGGTCGTGGTGGCCACGATCGCGTTCGGCATGGGCATCGACAAGCCGGACGTACGGTTCGTCGCCCACCTCGACCTGCCGAAGTCCGTCGAGGGGTATTACCAGGAGACCGGCCGTGCCGGGCGCGACGGCCTGCCGTCCACGGCCTGGCTGGCGTACGGGCTCCAGGACGTCGTCCAGCAGCGCAAGATGATCGACGGTTCCGAGGGCGACGACGCCCACCGCCGCCGGCTCGGCGCGCACCTCGACGCGATGCTGGCCCTGTGCGAGACGGTGGAGTGCCGCCGGGTGCAACTGCTGGCGTATTTCGGCCAGCAGAGCACCGCCTGCGGCAACTGCGACACGTGCCTGACGCCCGCCGAGACGTGGGACGGCACCATCGCCGCCCAGAAGTTCCTGTCCGCGGTGCTGCGGCTGGCCCGGGAGCGGCGGCAGAAGTTCGGCGCGGGGCAGATCATCGACATCCTGCTGGGCAAGAAGACCGCGAAGGTCATCCAGCACGACCACGACGGCCTGACGGTCTTCGGCATCGGCACCGAGCTGAGCGTCGCGGAGTGGCGGGGCGTGGTCCGCCAGCTGCTGGCGCAGGGGCTGCTGGCCGTCGAGGGCGACTTCGGCACGCTGGTGCTCACCGACGCGAGCGCGGAGGTGCTGGGCAGGCAGCGCGAGGTGCGGCTGCGGCGCGAGCCGGCCCGCGCCGCGAAGAGCGCCTCGCGCTCGTCGTCCGGTACGGGTAAGAAGAGCGCGCCCGTCGACCTCCCGGCGGAGCTGGTCCCGGTCTTCGAGGAGCTGCGCGCCTGGCGCGCGGCCACCGCCCGCGAGCAGGGCGTTCCCGCGTACGTGATCTTCCACGACGCGACGCTGCGGCAGATCGCGACGGCCTCCCCCACGTCGCTGGAAGAGCTGTCGGGAATCAGCGGAGTGGGCGAGGGCAAACTGGCGAAGTACGGCCAGCCGATCCTGGACCTGCTGACGTCCCTCCGGTCAGCGGAGTAGCCCGGGGCGACTCCGCCGTTGCTTCCGGGTGCGCGGGGCTTCCCCCGGCTGCGTCCGATGTGCGGCTCCGCGGCGTGGGGGCTCCGCCCCAGCCCCCTTGTCTGCGGGCCGGTTGGCGCCTGCGGCGGGCTTGTTCCCCACCCCGCCCCTTCCCGAAACTGGGGCTGCGCCCCAGACCCCGCAACACGCTTCGCGCGTTGTCCTCAAACTCCCCCAGCTACCGCTGGGAGGCACCCCCGGACGGAGTCTGGGGGAGGTAGCTGGGGGAGTTTGAGGACGCGGCCGCAGGCCGCCGCCGCAGGCCGCCGCCGCAGGCGGCAACGGCGGGACAGCCGGGGGCCTGGGGCACGAGCCCCAGTTCGGGAAAGGGCGGGGGGCTGGGGAAAGCCCGCCGCCAGGCGACCCCCTACCCCGCCACCGGCCGTGGCGAAATGCGGTGCTGCGCCGCAAGCGTCGCGGCGCCGAAGCGCGCGTCAGGCCGCAGGGCGTGCTCCCTCGCGCACGCCTCCGTGAATTTGAGGACGTGTTCGTCGCCGTGAGCCACCGCCCGGGCGACGAGTTCGCCGAAGGGCGGGACGTCCGTCTCCGTCGCGTCCCGGGCCACGGTCGCCTCGCCGCCGCGGTCGCCCGTGAAGGCGAGCAGCAGCGCGGTGTGCACGTGCCAGAGGGCGGCGAGTGAGGGCTCGTGGAGCTCGTCGGGCAGGTGGGGCAGTACGAGGCGTACGGCGGCGGGCGCGGTGACGCCGTGCACGAGGGGCACCGCGGGGAGCTCCGGGTGGGCGAGGTAGACGCCGGCGAACTCGGTGGTCATCTCGCTGAGCAGCCACTGCGTGCGCGCCGGGGCGAGGGCGTCGAGGGCCTCGGCGTAGCCGGGGAGCGTGTCCACGGCGGCCAGCCGCCGCGCGGCGACGCCCGGGACGAAGTCGCCGGTGTGCGGGGTGCGGGGCAGGGCGGCCACCGCCCCCGCGAGGTCCCGCGTACCGCGCATCCGGATCTCGCCGGGCAGGTGGGCGAACCGGGCGGCCCAGTAGGCCAGGCCCCTGGCCAGCTCGGTGAGCTGGCCAGGGGTGGGCCGCGGGGCGGCGGCGAGGGAGCGCACGGCGTGGGCGGTGCGGATCACGCCGTGGGTGAGGCCCGCGAGCAGTCCGGGCAGCAGCCGGGGCCACCAGCGGGCGAGCACCTCGCGCCAGGGGGCGTCGGCGAGTTCGCGGGCGAAGAGACCTTCCCAGTCGCCGGCGCGGGAGAAGTCCCCGAGGGCCGGGCGCCAGGAGGCGGGGTCGGCCGGGTCGAGCGCGAAGCGCGGGGCGGGCACCTCGTGGTGGGGCATGACGGTGCGGTAGCCCTCGACCCACGCGGCGACCTCGTCGCCGTGGCCGAGCACGGCGAGTGCCTCCGCGCCCATGGGGCCGTGATTGGCGAGGTCGCCCTGGGCCCCGCGTTCGTAACCGAGGTCGTGCATGCGTTCCAGCGCGTCGTTGACCGCGTCCTGGTAACCGATGGACGGCATGGTGGAGCCCCCTGTCCAGAAGTTCGGATTCCCGAATGGTTTGGATTTACGAAGCATCTACAATCACAGTATGCCGCACGCCGCCGAACCCGGGAAACACCGGCTCCCCACCCCCGAGGAGACCGAGGCCATCGGCCTGGTCCCCCTGCTGGCGCCCTACATCCGCCAGGCCACCGCCGAGATGCCCGACGAGCTGCGCGCGGTCTTCGACACCCACAACCTCACCGCGCGGCACGGCGCCGTGCTGCCGCAGCTGATCGCCGAACAGCCGCTGGCCGTGAGCGAGCTGGCGCAGCGGCTGCGGTTGTCGCTGTCGACCACGAGCGAGCTGGTGGGCGCGCTCGACCGGGCCGGCCTGGTCGAGCGCCGCGAGGACCCCGCGAACCGGCGCCGCACGCTGGTCGCCGTCGCGGAGCACCGCCTGCCGGTGGTCGAGGCGTTCATCGCCACCCGCTCCCTCCCGCTGCTGCGCGCGCTCGACAGCCTGTCGCCGCGCGACCGCGCGGGCTTCATCGCAGGACTGACCGCATGGGCGCGAGAGGTGCGGGACCGGCCGGCCGGGCGCGCGGGAAGGGCTCCCGCACCGAAGTGAGGTGCGCGTAGACGACGACGTTGCCCAGATACGCGTGGGCGTCCGTGTCGAAGCCGCCGCCACAGGTGATCAGCCTCAACTCGGCCCGCGCGGAAGGTCCGTAGACCTTCTCGGACGGGAAGTCGTCGTTGCCGTACACCTCGATCGCGTCGATCGTGAAGACCGCGGTGCGGCCGTCGGCGCGGGCGATCTCCACGGCCTGCCCCTTCTTCAGGGCGCCCAGGCTGTAGAAGGCGGCGGGGCCGGCGGCCGTGTCGACGTGCCCGGCGACGATCGCGGTGCCGGGCGCGCCGGGCGTGGTGCCGCCCGCGTACCAGCCGGCGAGGTCGCGGTCGTCGTCCGGCGGGCCGGCGAGGCTGCCGTCCGCCAGCAGGGGCAGGGGCCACGTCGGGGCGTCGACCTGGATGTCCGGGATACGGACCCGCGTCGGCGGCGAGGGCGGCAGCGGCGGCACGCTCGGGCCCATGCGGGGTACGGGCGCGCCGGGGCGGTACGGCGCGAACGCCTGGGCGGCGGACGGCTGCGGGGGCGGGCCCTGGACTCCCGCGCCGTGCCGGATCAGCCAGCTGCCGAGGCACAGGGCGACGGCGAGGACGGTGGCGACGATCGCCTTGCGGCGGGCGTCCACGGACGGGGGGCGCGGCTCATGGGGCGCTCGGGCCGCGCGGGCCTCCCGGGCTTCCTGGGCTCGCTCGGCGCGGGCGGTGCGTGCTCGGGCGTGGCGGGTCTTCCGCGTCTCGCCCATCGGAGCCTCCGCGAGTTTTCGCCCCCTGGGTGCGGGTTGTCTGCGCCTGCGGCGGGCTTGTTCCCCAGCCCCGCCCTTTCCCGAAACCGGGGAGACCCCGGACCCCAGCGCCCTGCGGGCGCGTCCTCAAACGCCGGACGGGCTGAATTCGCTGGTTACGGTCCGCACCATCCAGCCCGTTGGGGGCACCTCCCAGCGGTAGCTGGGGGAGTTTGAGGACAACGCGGCGAAGCCGTGTTGCGGGGTCTGGGGCGGAGCCCCCACGCGGCGGAGCCGCACATCAGATGCAGCCGGGAAAGGGCGGGGCTGGGGAAAAGCCCGCCGCAGGCGCCAGCAACCCGCACCCCCAGCCGCAAGCCAGACGTCAGATCCGCCCGCCACCCCCACACCGCCGCAAGAACCACGTACCGCCCACCGCCGCCGTCGCCAGGACGGCCGCCCCGGCCATGATCTCCGTCAGGCCCGAGTTCTCGCTCGTGGAGCCGACGCCGGTCTTCACGCCGCCCTTGGGGGGCTTCGTGGTCATCATGCCCGCGCTCGCGCCCATACTCGGGCTGCTGCTGCTCGCGCCGCCGCTCCCGCTGCCGACCATCAAGTCACCCGTGGCCTCCTTGCCGTTGCGGCATTTGACGCCGATGCCGTACGTGCCGGACTTCGCCTTGGCGGGGACCGTGAACTGGCCGATGACGGACTCCTTGCGGATCGTCGGTTTCAGCGCGAAGGAGGCCGGGCCGCCGACCGCGCTGGCGTCACCCGTGCCCGAGCCGTCGGGGCCGCAGGCGGTGGTGTTCACCGTGACCATGGCGCCTGGCTGGGCGGGGCTGGGGCTGACCTCGAGTTTCCCGAAGTCCCCGGCGAGCGCGGGGGCGCCCGCCAGCCCGAGGGCCGTCATGGTCAGAGCGGCCCCGGTGAGCATTCGTGCAGTACGCATGCCTGTCCTCCGAGAACGCGGACGCGGCACACCGATGTGCCACCGAAGGCGTGAGGATTTCCGCGCTCCTATGAGCCGAGGGAAACCGTGTTCCCGGCCCGCCGCACCTTGACGTCACATCAGATCGACCACCCCCGGCGAGCCGCCCGGAAGGCGTAACGGCAGGTCACCAGGGGTGACCGTACGACTACCGGAGCAACCTCCCCGGGGCGCGGCAAACGGGTGACCCTCCGCCGTGCGGCGGCCGCGCGGACCGCACGCCCCCGCAGCGCCCACCCACCGCGCCCACCCACCGCACGCGCCCGCCACCGCGCCCCGGAGCGCGCGAGCGCAGGTCCGGACCGCGACCACACAGAACGGTGACCCCTGGGTCACAAGGGGTCACTTCGCGCCGGGTCGCGCGTATGCTCTGCGCCCATGGGGGAGGAGACCGAGGTCCCCGTCAACGGCCATACGTTCGAGGAGACTTGGCGGGTTCGTATTTCCACGCCCGGCGGCGAGATGCTGGGCGCGGGCATCCTGGTCAGTGCCGACACCGTACTGACCTGTGCCCATGTCATTCCCTGGGACGGCGGGCCGGAGCCCACCGCCGAGGTGGTCGCGGAGCTCGTCGGCGTGGCCGGGACACCGGCCGTGCGGGCGCGGGTCGCCGAGCGGTGCTGGGTGCCCGAGCTGGCGGACTCCCGGGGTGACGTGGCACTGCTCAGGCTCGCCGAGCCGCAGGACGCCCGGCACGCGGCGCCGCTGCACCGCGTGGCGCCGTCGCCCGGCCGGGCCGTGCGGATGTGCGGCTTCCCGCGGACGAGGGGGCTGGCCGACGGGGTGTGGTTCCGGGCCACGATCGCGGGTCCGAGCGGACCGCGCGGGGAGTGGGTGCAGCTCTTCCCGGCCACGCCGGAGGAGACGGTGCGGCCCGGGTTCAGCGGGGCGGCCGTCACCGACGCGGAGACGCACCGGGTGCTGGGCATGGTCGTCAGCCGCTACGACGACCGGAGTTCGGCCGCGCCGGACGGCAAGCTGCACCTGTCGTACATGATCCCCATCGAGACCGTCGTGCGGTATCTCCCGCTCATCGGCGACCACGTGACCGGCCGCCGCGGCAACTCGCTGCCGCCGGTGCCCTCGGGGGCGCCCCGCGACCGGGAGTTCGCGCGCTGGCTGGCCCGCTGGTTCCGGGCCGCGGAGGGCATGCGCGACGTCGAGGCGATCGTCATCAAGAAGGGCGAGGCGGCCCGTGCCGCGACGCTGAGCCGGGCGGTCGCGCTGGCCGACCGCGAGGTGGTGGCCGACCCGCCCCGCGACCCGCCCCCGCCGGTCCCCGCGCGCACCGGGAGGGACCCGCGCGTCCCCGCGCCCCGCTCCCCCGCGCGGCCGGGCGGCGGCACCAACGGCCACGTCGTCACCCGGGCGCTCGACGACACCGTGCCCCCCGTCGGCAGCGTCGACCTCGCGCTGGACGTGTCCGGGGAGACCGTCGCGCAGTTCGCCGAGCGGGTCGCCGACCGGCTCGGGCTGCGGACCGGGAACGGCGACTCCGTGGTGGGGCGGTTCGGTGACATCCGTGCCGTGCCGCTGACGATCGTCGCGGAAGGGGTGGACTACGCGGCCGACCCCGTCGCACTCGTCGAGTTCACCGACCTGCTGGCCGCCCGCGGCGCCCGCCTGTTGCTCGTTTTCCGCGACCCCGACTCGCAGAGCCTGGAGCTGGCGCTGAGGATGGCCGACCCGAGCAAGGACGAGATCGCCGCGCGGCTCGACCGGGTGCGCGACCGCATCGAGCACATCGCCCGCCGGGAACGCACCGCGTACGACAGGGCCGCCCTGATCGCACCCGTGCGTCCGGCGCCGCGGGAGGCGGCCGGGCTGCGGCTGGACCTGACCGGGCTGCGCCACGACCCGGAGCTGGGCAGCAGACGCTTCCTGCCGAAGCTCGCGGCGTTCGAGAGCGCGGTGGAGTCGGGGCTGCTGCGGGTCGAGGAGGCGATCGGCCGGGCCGAGGCGGCGATCGCGCGCCGCGACGAACTGCGCGGGCGGCTGGAGGCGTTCTTCGCGCTGCTCGCCGTCCGCAGCCTGGAGGAGGAGCAGGCGGCGGCGCCGCTCTACCGCGCGGCCCACAACCTCCTCTACCAGGCGCCCTGCGAGCTCACCGAGGCCGAGGAGGCGGTGGAGGGCTTCGCGGAGGCCGTACGGCGGCACACCCACCGCCCGCGAGGGGGCGAGCGGCCGTGACCCTGACAGGAGCATCCGACTGCGACCGCCCAGGCTGCGAGGGCTGCTCCGCCGACGGCACGGGCTTCTGCCGGGTGACCGGGCGGCGGATACTCCCTCCGGCGCGGCGCCCGCCCGTGGAGAGCCCGCCCACCGCGGGCACCCGGCGGCGGATCGCCGCCGACCGGCTCTTCAGCGTGGAGCCCGCGGGCGACGGCCTGCTCGACCTGCCCTTCGTGCGCACGCCCACCCCCGAGGCGCTCGTCGTGCCCGACCCCCAGGTGCCGCTCGGCGGCAAGACGTGCGGCTACGAAGGCTGCACGGCGGTCGTCGGCCGCCCGCACGCCGGCCAGCCCGCCCTCGCCACCGGCTACTGCTCCCACTGCGGGCACCCCTTCGACTTCACCCCCCGCCTCGCCGCGGGCGACCTCGTGGGCGAGCAGTACCGCGTCGTCGGCTGCCTCGCCAACGGCGGCCTGGGCTGGGTCTACCTCGCCCACGACACCCGGCTGGAGAACCACCCCGTCGCCCTCAAGGGCCTCATCCACACCGGGGACCCCGTCGCACTCCACCTCGCGGGCGAGGAGCGCCGCTCGCTCACCCGCCTCGACCACCCCGGCATCGTCCGCATCATCAACTACGTGACCCACCCGGCCCGGGACACCGCCGAGGACGACGGGCGCACCGGCTACATCGTCATGGAGTTCGTCGGCGGCATGCAGCTGTCGCAGGTCAAGGAGCGGATCGGGCGCGGGGACGGCCCGTTCGGCGGGCCGCGCGTCTTCGAGCACGTCCTCGCGTACGGCTGCCGCATCCTCGACGCGCTCGGCCACCTCCACCGCGAGGGCCTGCTCTACTGCGACCTCAAGCCCAACAACGTCATGCACCACGAGGACCGGGTCAAGCTCATCGACCTGGGCGCGGTCCGCCGGACCGGGGACCAGGACGGCACGATCCTGGGCGCGCGCGGCTTCATCGCGCCCGAGGTCGCGCACCACCGGGCGGCGGGGCTGTCGCCGCGCTCGGACCTCTTCAGCGTGGGGATGACGCTGCGGGCGCTGTCCGACGAGGCGTCCCCCGCCGACCGGCCGCCGGGCCTGGGCGGCGAGTCCTACGAACGCGCCATCGCCCGCGCCACCGCCGAGGACCCGCGCGGCCGCTACGCCTCCGCCCGCGACATGGCGGAGCAGCTGCGCGGGGTGCTGCGGGAGATCCGCGCGCTGCGTACGGGGCGCGAACACCCCGAGCCGTCCACGCTGTTCGCGCCGACGGCAGCCCTGATGGACGCGTCGCTGGGGCGCGTGCCGCCGCTGGAGCGCTGGCTGAGCGGTCCGCGGCGGCCGGTACTCGGCCACGGGCTGCCCGCGCCGGACCGGGTGCCGCTGGTCCTGCCGGTGCCCTATCCGGACCCGGCGGACCCGGGCGCCCCGCTGCTCGGGCAGCCGACGGCCAGCGGGCCGAGGCGGCTGATCCAGCAGCTCTACGCGTCGGACCGCAGCTCGGTGGAGATCCCGCTGCGGCAGTGCCGGGCCCATCTGGAGCTGGGCGAGCCGGCGGAGGCGGCTGAGCGGCTGGCGGCGGCCCGCTCGGCGGTGGGCACCCCGGCGCCGTACGACTGGCGACTGAGCTGGCACCAGGGCCTGTTGCACCTGGCCCTGGGCGAACCTGCCGAGGCGGAGGGCGAGTTCGACCGCGTCTACGCCGACCTGCCGGGTGAGTACGCGCCGAAGCTGGCGCTGGGCTACTGCGCGGAGCACCGCGGTGACGCGCCCGCCGCCGAGCGCTACTACCAGGCGGTGTGGCAGCGGAACCGGTCGCAGGGCAGCGCCGCGTTCGGCCTCGCGCGGCTGCGGCTCGCGGACGGCGACCGCAGGGGCGCCGTCGAGGTGCTGGGCGGGGTGCCGGCGGTCTCCCGGCACCACGACGCGGCGCGTACGGCGTGCGTCCGGATCCTCGGCGGGCGGCTGTGCCCGGACGGCGCGCGGCGCCTGCCAGAGGTGGCCGACCTGACGGAGGCGCTGGTGCGGCTGCCGCGCCTCTATCTCGACGAGGGCCACGCCGCGGGCCCGGCCCGCGACCGGCTGGAGGCCGAGCTGCTCGACGTGGCCCTGGACTGGATCCGGGCGGACTCGACACCCGCTGCCGAGCGGCGCTGCGGCACGCTCTTCGGCACGGACGACGAGGAGTTCACCATCCGCACCCGGCTGGAGGCGAAGCTGCGCGGCCTCGCCCAGCAGGCCCGCACCCCGGACGGCCTTGGCGCCCTGGTCGACCTGGCCAACCGCGTCCGCCCGACGACCCGCGTCTGACCATGGGGAGACCGATGAACCGAGCGAACGGCTCCGCCGGGCCGGGCAGGCCCGCGCTGACCGCGCTGATCGGCCAGAACTGGTATCTGCCGGCAGGCTCCGGCACCGTGCCGGCGCACGCCATCCTCACCGTCGAGGCCGGGGGCATGCATCCGCTCGCCCGGCGTGCCGAGTCCGCCGAGGTCATCGTCATCGACTGCTCGGGGTCGATGAACTCGCCGAGCACGAAGATCGCGGCGGCCCGGCGGGCGGCGGCCGCGGCCGTCGACGTGCTGCGCGACGGCACCCGGTTCGCGCTCGTCGAGGGCACCGCGCAGGCCCGTGTCGTCTATCCGGGCGCCGGGCGGATGGCGGTCGCCGGACCCGACTCACGGGCCGACGCCGCACATGTGGCGGCCGGCCTGGTGGCCGCCGGGGGCACCGCGATCGCCACCTGGCTGGACTGCGCGCACGGCCTGCTCGCCGCCGAGGACACCCCGATCCGGCACGCCCTGCTGCTGACCGACGGCCGCAACGAACACGACCGGCCGGGCGAGCTGGAGCGCGTCCTGTCCGCGTGCGCGGGCCGGTTCCGGTGCGACGCGCGGGGCATCGGCGAGGCGTGGGCGGCCACCGAGCTCCGCGAGATCGCCGCCAGGCTGCACGGAGTGGCCGACGCGGTCGAGAACGACTCCGACCTGGAGGCGGAGTTCCGCACGATGATGACCAGCGCCATGGCCAAGGCGCTGCCGGACGTACGGATCCGGGTCAGCCTGCGCGACGGCAGCGAACTCCGCTTCGTCAAGCAGGTCTTCCCCACCGAGCTCGACCTCACCGCCGAGGGCGTGCGGACGGACCGGCGCACGTGGGAATTCCCGACCGGGGCGTGGGGCGACGAGTCCCGCGACTTCCACCTGTGCGTCACCGCCGACCCGGACGGCGACCCGCCGGGCGAGGAACTCCAGCTCGCCCTGGTCACGTTGGTGACGGCCGGCACCGACGCGGCCCCCGCGCCCGTAGCGCTGCCGGACCCCTGTCAGCTGAAGGTCGTGTGGACCGACGACCGCGCCCTGTCGACGCGCGTCCACCCACGCGTCGCCCACTACGACGGGCACGCGGAGCTGGGCCGGTCCGTGGTCGCCGGGTGCGAGGCGTACGAACACGGCGAGCCGGACGCGGCGGAGGCCGCGTGGGGGCGGGCGGTGCTCCTGGCGCACGAGCTGGGCGACGAGAAGACACTGCGCAGACTGCGGCGCCTGGTGACCGTCACCGACGCCGTCCGCGGCGAGGTGCGGGTACGTCCCGGCCTGTCGACCGGCGACCTCAACGCGGCCTGGGTGACGGCCGGTCACAGCACCCAGTGGACCGAGGAGGCCCAGCCGCCACCACCGCCGGAGGAGGCCCCGGACCTGGTGTGCCCGGTCTGCTCCCGCCGCTCGGCAGCCGGGGCCAACGTCTGCGCCGAGTGCGGGCACCGCTTCGCCCCGCCGCCCGCCGGCCCGACGGCATGACCGGCGCCTCCGGCACCCGCCCGTACCTCATACGGCGCCTGGCCACCCTCCTCGTCGGCACCCTCCTCGCCTGCGCGGCCCTGCTGACCGCGTACTACGGCGTCAGCCGCAACTCCCCCGCGGTGAACGGCCGGACGACACCGGCCATCGTGGAGATCGCGGCCGCCGAGACCTCGCTGAAGGCGTCGTTCACCGCCGCGAGGAGCAGCCTGACCGGTCCGGCCGGGCCCGTCGAAGGGGCCGGCGAGGAGTACCGGGCCCAGCTCAACGCCGCCAACCAGGCGCTGGAGAAGGCCACCATCAACACCGTCGCGGGCGACGACGGCCGGCAGACCCTGCGCACGGCCTCCGGCCTCGTCTCCTCCTACGGCTATCTCATCGAACAGGCCGTCCGCAGCGGCACCGACGCGGTGCTGCGCGACGCCTACGTGGCGAGCGCCCACTCCACGCTGACGCGCCCCGGGAGCGGCATCGTCGACCGCCTCGAAGAGGTCCAGCACGACCAGCGCGGGGTGCTGGACGAGCAGGTGTCGTTCGGCTGGCTGCTGACCCTGGCCTGGATCACGGCCTTCGCCCTGTGCGCGGGGCTGATCCGGCTGCTGGCCGACACCCAGCGCACGCTGCGCCGCCGGTTCCGCCGCCGCGCCAACCCGGCCCTGGCCGCGGGCACGGCGCTGCTGGCCGCGCTCGCGCTGACGCTGGCCGTCCTCGCCGTCCAGATCCAGGGCCGGCTGCACGCGGCGGCCGCGCACATCGAGCACGACCGGACGCACGGCGGGATCCGCGCGGAGACCCTCCACTGGGTCAACGGCACCTTGCGGAGCACGCAGTGGCGTGCGGCGCTCACGGGCTACGTGGTGCTCGCCGGCGTGCTGATCGCCGCGCTGGTCCTGATCGGGCTCCAGCCGCGCATCGACGAGTACCGCTTCCGGCACCCCGTCCCGGCCGGGCACGCCGAGAGCCCGATGAGCGTGCTGCTGGGCACGCGGGACCGCGGGCAGCCGGTCACCGCCGCGCTGCTCGCCTTCTGGCTGGTGGTGACCGGGGCCGTGGCCTACGGCGACCGGCAGGGCGAGCACCCGGGCCGGGTGACGGTGCTCGCCTCTTGGTCCGGCCTGGAGCAGCAGCGCTTCGAGAAGGTCCTCAGGGCCTTCACCAAGCGCACGCACCGCGCCATCAGCGTCAGCTATCAGGGCACCACCGCCCAGCGCGAGCTGCTGCTCTCCCGCGAGCGCACGGGCGACCCGCCCGACATCGCCATCCTGCCCAGCCGCGGCGAGGCCGCCGACTACGCCGCGCGCGACGCGCTCACGCCCCTCGACGGCGTCCTGCCGAAGAGCACCCTGGACGCGTACGGCCCGCAGTGGACGTCCCGGGCGGCCGGCCGGGTCTACGCCGTGCCGGTCAAGGCCGAACTGAAGAGCATCGCGTGGTACGACGCCGCCGCCCCGCCCCCGGACCTGCCCGCCCTCGCCGCCGACGGCACCCACTGGTGCGCGGGCATGGGCGGCGACGACACCTCCGGCTGGCCGGGCACCGACTGGATCGAGGACATCCTCCTCCAGCAGAGCGGCACGCGGGTCTACGAGCAGCTGGCGAACGGCGGGCTCGCGTGGGACTCCGACGTGATGGCCAGGGCCTGGCGGACCTTCGGCTCGATCTTCACGGCGGGCCCGGCCCGGACGGCGCTCGCCGAGGACTACACCCAGGGGCTCTTCCACGCTTCCGGGCCCGGCGCGTGCGTCCTGGAGCACCAGGGCACCTTCATCCGCAACGGCTACCCGAAGGACCGGCACCCCGACTTCGTCCCCAGCCCGCGGCTGCTGCCCGGCGCGGACCGGAACTCCACCGCGCGCGAGGTCTCGGCGGACTACGCGGCCCTCTTCCACGACAGCCCGGAGGCACGGGAGCTGCTGCGCTTCCTGACCACGGAGGAGGCACAGCGGGTGTGGTCCGAACCGGACAAGGACCGGCCGGGGAACCCCTTCCGCCCCTTCTTCCCCTTCTCCAAGAACCGCCCTTCACCGCCCGTCCCGCCCGACGAGCCACTGAACGCCCACATCGACCGCGAACTCCGGAGCGCGGGCGCGCTGTGCCTGGACGCGTCCGACTCGATGCCGCCGCGAATGCGGTTCGCTTTCCAGCACGGGGTTCTGGACTACTTGAGCGCGCCGGCCCCGTCGAAGCTGGGGCAGGTCCTGCGGGACCTGGAGACGGTGCGGCGGGGAATCCCACCGCGCGAGGATCATGCTTGCGGCAGCGGGTAGCCCTGCGGGCGCTTTGTTCCCCAGCCCCGCCCCTTCCCGAAACTGGGGGCAAGCCCCCAGACCCCCACAATCCAGCCCGTCCGGCGTTTGAGGACGCGCCCGCAGGGCGCTGGGGTCCGGGGGGCACAGGGTGATTCCGGACCGCATAGCGGTGGAACCGCACA